>JAQVYX010000001.1 GCA_029004715.1 Acidaminococcaceae bacterium
TCATATTAGTGCTAACTGCAGCAATAACACCTTCTTCAAAAGTCATAGTTGGGTCAGGAATAACTAGCCCTATATCAATTTTCATGTTCATGCCAAGTCCTGTGCAAACAGGGCATGCTCCATAAGGAGCATTAAAAGAAAACAATCTCGGTTCTATTTCCGGCAGACTAATACCACAATCATCGCAGGCAAAATGCTCACTGTAGCGAGTTATTTTCCCATCATCAATTTCTTCAATTTCTACCAATCCTTCTGCTAAACCAAGGGCAGTTTCCACAGAATCTGACAACCTTTGACTAATACCCTCTCTAACTACCAATCTGTCTATAACTACAGAAATATCATGTTTTCGCTTCTTATCCATAACAATATCTTCATCTAGTGTTCGTACATTACCATCAACACTAACACGTACATAGCCAGCCTTACGCATATTATCTAAAATGTTCCTGTGTTCACCCTTACGTCCACGCACCAAAGGAGCTAAAACCATAAATTTAGTTCCGCTTGGCAACGCCAAAACTTGATCAACTATTTGTTCTACCGACTG
This sequence comes from Acidaminococcaceae bacterium, assembly GCA_029004715.1. Classification (GTDB taxonomy): domain Bacteria; phylum Bacillota; class Negativicutes; order Acidaminococcales; family Acidaminococcaceae; genus JAAYAE01. The sequence continues at coordinate 551 of JAQVYX010000001.1, forward strand.
ACGTTCAATAACTTTCCCGCATTTAGGACAATGAGGTTCGCCCACACGGGCAAAGAGCAAACGCAAATAATCGTAAATTTCTGTTACCGTACCCACCGTAGAACGAGGATTGCGGCTTGTAGTTTTTTGATCAATAGAAATAGCAGGACTTAACCCTTCAATATAATCAACATCGGGCTTATCCATTTGTCCTAAAAATTGACGAGCGTAAGATGACAACGACTCAACATAACGACGTTGCCCTTCCGCATAAATAGTATCAAAAGCCAAAGAAGATTTTCCTGAACCCGACAAACCTGTAATTACCACTAATTTATTACGCGGTATTTCTACTGTAATATTTTTCAAATTATGTTGACGTGCACCTTTAATAATTATTTTATCTTCTGACATATTACTCCTTGTTCATTATAACTTTTAGTTAAATATTTTATTTTCATAGCCTTCCAATATATTACTATTTTCTTTTGCTTAATTCCCCTTTTATGAGAATTATCCTATCTCTATATTCTGCTGCTCGCTCAAAATCCAATTCTTTTGCTGCTGCTGCCATTTTTTTATCTAATTCTTTTACAAGTTTTTGCAACGTCTTTTCAGAACTTTTCTTTAGTGCTTTCACAGAATAACCTTCGGCAGTGCTATCCTCTGCCACCTTAGTCAAGTGAATTAGTTCTACTACTTTTTTCTCAATGGTCTTTGGGGTTATACCATGCTCCACATTATATGCTTCCTGCTTCGCCCGCCTTCTATTGGTTTCGCCTATTGCCCGCTCCATAGAACCTGTTATCCTATCTGCATACATAATAACACGACCGTGAACATTACGAGCTGCACGCCCAATAGTTTGAATCATTGCTGTATCTGATCTTAAAAATCCTTCTTTATCAGCATCCAAAATAGCTATTAAAGAAACCTCAGGCAAATCCAACCCCTCGCGCAACAAGTTAATGCCAACTAAAACATCAAATACTCCTGCACGCAAATCATGGATAATTTCCGCCCTTTCTATTGTAACAATATCCGAATGTAAATATCTAACTTTTACATCTGCTTCTGTCAAATAATCCGTCAAAGCTTCTGACATTTTCTTGGTTAAAGTAGTTACCAATACACGCTCGCCGGCTTTTGCGACTTTATGTATTTCTCCCAACAAATCATCTATCTGTCCCTTAATCGGCCTTATTTCTATCTGAGGATCAACCAAGCCTGTAGGACGAATTATTTGTTCAACTACTTTGTCAGCTTCCTGCAACTCATAAGCCGAGGGTGTCGCTGAAACATAAATAGCCTGCCCACGTTGTTCTTGAAACTCATTAAAAGTTAACGGTCTATTATCGCAGGCAGATGGTAATCTAAAACCATAATCTACTAACATGTTCTTACGTGATCTATCCCCGGCAAACATAGCCCTTATTTGCGGCAGCGTTACATGACACTCGTCGATAACCGTCAGGAAATCCTTAGGGAAATAATTCACCAGGGTAAAAGGTGGTTCCCCTGGCTTTCTGTCCGTAAGTAGCCTAGAATAATTCTCAATGCCTGAACAGTAGCCCATTTCAGCCATCATCTCTAAATCATAATTAGTCCTTTGTTCCAAACGCTGCGCTTCTAAAATTTTGTTTTGGCTTTTTAAATCTGCCAATCTATGTGCCAATTCTGTACGAATATCATCCATGGCCCTTTTTAAATTTTCCGGTGAAGTTACATAATGTGAAGCCGGGAAAATTGCTACATGATTACGTTTAGTTAAAATTTCACCTGTCATCACATCTATTTCCATGATATTTTCAACTTCATCACCAAAAAGTTCAATACGAATAGCCTTCTCATTATAATTCGCTGGAATAACCTCAATAACATCGCCACGCACCCTAAAAGTGCCACGCTCAAAAGCGATATCGTTACGGCTATACTGTATGGTCACCAATTTTTTTAATATTTCTTGCCTATCCACGTTCTGCCCAACTCTAAGCGATAATACCATATCATAATAATCCTTAGGAGCACCCAAACCATATATGCAAGATACACTAGCTACAACAATTACATCGCGACGTTCAAAAAGCGCACTTGTAGCAGAATGCCTGAGCTTATCAATCTCGTCATTAATAGACGAATCTTTTTCAATGTAAGTATCCGTCTGGGGAATATATGCTTCTGGCTGGTAATAATCATAATAGGACACAAAGTATTCCACCGCATTGTCGGGAAAAAAGAGCTTTAATTCGCTGGCTAATTGTGCCGCCAAAGTTTTATTATGAGCAATAACCAATGTTGGTTTTTGCACTTTATTGATTACTTGAGCGATCGTATAAGTTTTTCCTGTCCCTGTGGCACCTAAAAGCACTTGCGTATGGAGACCTTGTTGTACGCCGCTTGTAAGCTCTTTAATCGCTTCCGGCTGATCTCCTGCCGGTTCAAAGGGTGCTTTTATTTTAAAATCCACTATATCCACCTTCATAATATTTTTCTAGTCTTTTAGTATTATATCATACTGTTTATTTTCTAATATGGCAAATTTTTGAATAAACGCAAAAAAAGACTTCCCCAAGGAAGTCTTTTGGATTTACAAATTATAAAGCAGCTTTAGCTGTTTCTACCAATTTTGCAAATGCTGCGGCATCAGTAATAGCCATGTCAGACATAACCTTACGATCCATCTCAACACCAGCTCTGGTCAAACCACAAATGAAACGACTATAACTCATACCGTTTGCACGAGTTGCTGCATTAATACGAGCGATCCATAATTTACGGAAAACGCGTTTCTTTGTACGTCTGTCACGACGAGCATAGGAAAGACCTTTCATTACGGTTTCGTTAGCTTTTTTGAACAACTTGCTCTTACTACCACGGTAACCTTTTGCTAATTTAAGAATATGTTTATGACGTCTATGAGCGGTTACGCCCACTTTAACTCTAGCCATTGTTATTTCCTCCTTTAACTAAATAATATTATGCGTATGGCAACATTTTTGCTACGCGGTCATGATCAGTCTTATGTACCAACCCTGCTTTACGCAAGTTTCTCTTGCGAGATGGGGATTTATGTTCAAGAATATGGCTTCTAAAAGCCTTAGAACGCTTGAATTCACCAGTTGCTGTTGCTTTAAAACGTTTAGCAGCAGCTCTGCGGGTTTTCATTTTTGGCATAATAACATCCTCCTTATTATTTGGTAACCTTAGGCGTAACAATCATAATCATGTTTTTGCCTTCTAGTTTGGCACCACGTTCAACAATACAAATATCATCTAATTGTTTCGCCATTTTAGTTAATAATAATTCGCCTAATTCCGGATGAGACAATTCACGTCCGCGGAACATAATGGTGACTTTGACTTTATCGCCGTCTTCCAAAAAGCGTACCGCATTTTTGTACTTAGTATTAAAATCGTGATCCTCAATGCCAGGACGAAGTTTAACTTCTTTAACATCAACTGTCTTTTGGCGTTTACGCGCCTCTTTGTCACGCTTTTGTTGCTCGTAGCGATACTTGCCGAAATCCATAATCCGACAAACAGGTGGCTTTGCTGTAGGAGCTATTTCAACTAAATCTAAATTTCGTTCAATTGCTAAATTTAAAGCGTCTTCAACCGACATAACTCCCAATTGTTCGCCATCATCAGCATTTACACGCACCTCGCGGGCCCTAATCTGTTCGTTGATTCGCAAGTCTTCTTTGGCTATGACAATTCACCTCCATGAAATAAAAAAACGAGTAGAAATAAATTCCACCCGTTAGTAATAATCAATATCACTGACCCTGTCGAACTCTTGGTTGCAAGGTGAGAAACGGACGGTTTCTACTTCGTTACTGGACTATGATACCATAATATATCTACATCGTCAAGAATTTTTATTTCTTATCTGCAATTTCTTTCTGCAGCATAGTAATAAATTCTTCCACCTTCATGGTACCCTTGTCACCTTCGCTACGACTTCTTACAGCTACAGTGCAAGCCTCAACTTCTTTTTCACCTATAACAAGCATATAGGGAACTTTTTGTACTTGAGCTTCACGTATTTTATATCCGATTTTTTCATTACGTTCATCTAATTCTACTCTCAACCCAAGTGCAAACATTTTTTGCTCAATTTCCTTGGCATAAGGAATGAATTTATCAGAAATCGGCATAACCCTTACCTGCTGTGGTGCTAGCCATGCTGGGAAAGCTCCTGCATAGTTCTCTATCAAAATTCCAATAAAACGCTCAATGGAACCATACACTACTCGGTGAATCATAACCGGTCTATGCTTTTGACCATCTTCGCCTGTATAAGTCAAATCAAATTTTTCCGGCAATAACATATCTAATTGAATAGTCCCGCACTGCCATGTTCTGCCAATAGAATCTTGCAAATGAAAGTCGATTTTAGGTCCGTAGAAAGCCCCGTCTCCTTCATTAACAATATAATTCAAACCAAAATCATCCATTGCTTCGCGTAAAGAATTGGTTGCATGTTCCCACGTTGCATCATCACCCATGGAGTTATCCGGACGAGTTGACAGTTCGGCGCGATATTTCAACCCAAAAGTAGCATAAACTTCATCAAATAAACGAATAGTTTCTTGAATAACATCTTTAATCTGACTAGGCATCATGAAAATATGTGCATCGTCTTGCGTAAAACAGCGTACACGGAACAAACCATGTAAAGCGCCTGAAAGCTCATGACGGTGTACTAACCCTAACTCTCCGCAGCGAATAGGCAGTTCACGGTAGGAGTGAGGTTTATTAGCATATACCAACATGCCACCTGGGCAATTCATAGGTTTAATAGCGTAGTCCAATTCATCTATCTTAGTAAAATACATGTTTTCCTTGTAATGATCCCAGTGACCTGAAGTCTCCCATAATTGTCTAGATAAAATCATAGGAGTTTGAATTTCTGTATACCCATAACGTCTATGCACTTGGCGCCAGTATTCAATTAATTGGTTTCTGATAATCATGCCATTTGGTAAAAAGAAAGGAAAACCAGGTCCCTCATCAGCCAACATGAATATTTCTAATTCTTTGCCTAATTTACGATGGTCACGTTTTATCGCTTCCTCCATCATATGCACATAAGCATCTAGTTCTTCCTTAGTAGCAAAAGCCGTACCATAAATACGTTGCAACATTTTATTTTTTTCATTACCGCGCCAATAGGCACCAGCTATACTTTGTAATTTAAAAGCCTTAATCTTTCCTGTGCTAGGGCAATGCGGGCCAGCGCATAAGTCAGTGAAATCACCTTGTGTATAAAGGCTGATAACCGCATCTTTAGGCAAATCATTAATTAATTCAACCTTATAGGGTTCTTCCATTGCCGAAAATTTCGCTAAAGCTTCTTCTCTTGGTAGTTCAGTTCGAACTAAAGGAATATTGGCTTTAATAATTTTAGACATTTCTTTTTCAATTGCCACTAAATCCTCAGGTGTAAAAACATGTTCGCTATCTAAGTCATAATAGAAACCCTTATCTATAGCAGGTCCAATAGCAAACTTGGTCCCTGGGAATAAATGTTGAATTGCTTGTGCCATAATATGTGAAGCAGTGTGGCGAATCGCATGCAACCCTTCTGCAGAATCAGGTGTTACAAATTCCACCTTGGCATCATGTTCTAAAGTATCAGTTAAATCCTTATTTACTCCATCTACTACGGCCAGTAAAGCACTCTTGCCTAACTTTTGATTTAGACCTTTAGCTATTTGCAAAAGAGTTGAACCAGCTTCAAATTCTTTCTTTGAACCATCGTTTAATTCTACAGTAATCAATTTTTCTCCTCCTCGTATTGTCGCTATCCTTTTATAATAAAAAAACATCTCTATCCTCTACTTAACGTAGGGACGAAATGTTATACTTCCGTGGTTCCACCCAAATTGATTAATCTAATAATCCTCTTTAGCACCTTTAACGCAGGTTTTGCGACCTTATCTACTACTAGTTCGAAAGGTAGTTTGAAGGTGGTTTCATATCGCTTTAACTTATCGCTCTCAGCCTCGGCGATATTTTCTGTAAGTGATTATCTGACATGCGGTCCTTCGCATTACATTTATCTATTTTCTGTTACACTTCATTATAGCACAAGGTTTTTTAGTGTCAAGGAAAAATTAAATTTCCTATATTTAAAAAATCTATTGCTTACTATCCGAAACGTTTTTTGAAATTAGCCTATAAACGTAGTATAATTATGTAATATTATCGAGGAGGAAATCTGTCGTGCATATGCAAAACAAGCAACTTGTAACCTGGTTTATTATACTAATAATAACTTGTACACTTGCATCACAGGTTGAAGCGGGAGCAAAAATAATTTATATACCTCTAGACAATAGGCCTGTATGTCTAGACTACGTTAAGGATACGGCCGCTAAGGCTGGTTATAATCTAACCATTCCCCCTGTTAAACTCTTGTCCAATCACAAAAACAACAGCAATATTAATGAATTGTGGAAATGGTTAGAAAAAGAAGCTCCTACTGCCAGAGCTGCTGTTATTGCAACTGATACTCTTACTTATGGCGGACTTGTGGCTTCTCGCAAACATGAGCATTCAGTACGTTTTTTAGCCGAAAAAATTATGTTTTTACAGTCGGTAAAAGCCATAAACCCCTATATTAAAACCTATGCCTTTTCCACTATCATGCGTACTCCTCGTGAAAGTGCTGGTAACGTAGAACCTAGTTACTATACATATTTTGGTCCCAGTATTTTCAGACTCTCCCAGCTAATAGACAAAGAAGATACCGCAAGTCTTACTCACAGTGAAATACATGAGAAAACAGATTTATTAAGAAAAATTCCCAGCTACTCCTTATTAGACTGGAATATACGTCGAGATAAAAACTTCAAAACCAATCAACAACTTATAGATATGGCAAAAGATAATGATTTTGAATTTTTAGCTATTGGCAAAGATGACTGTGCTCCTTTGTCACAAACCCATATGGAAAGTCGACATTTAGAAAAATATGCTTCAAAACTTTCTTCCAAAAAATTCCAGATTGTACCGGGAGTTGATCAACTTGGCTTATTATTGGTTACACGTGCTATTAACGAACTAAATGGCACCAAGCCGAGAATTTATGTAATATATGCCCCTGGCAAAGGTGGCAATACCCTCCCTCTCTATTCAGACGAGACCGTCCATGCTTCTATAAAACATCAAATAATCACCATTGGTGCTAAAGAAACTCCCAAAAAAGAAAACGCTAATTTGGTTTTAGCCGTCAACACTCCCTATAATGGTATCTGTCTGGATTCTACCTCTAATGAAAATGCTCCTTATGGAGCCTCATATAACAAAGAATTTGCTAAAGAACTTTCTTTGCTAACAGTTGAATATCCCACAGCCTTGGCAGATATATCTTATGCCAATGGTGCTGACAATGGCTTCATGTTGGAATTGGAAAACCGTAGTCTGCTTGGCCGTTTCGTTTCTTACTCTGGCTGGAACACTGCAGATAACAGTATTGGTTTCGCTTTAGCACAAGGCGTCTTAGCCGCAAAAATGTCAGATGAAGATAGAAATCGTTTACTCAAAGTCCGCTATTTAGATGACTGGCTATACCAATCTAATATTCGTTATAGACTAGCCTTGGAAATTGACAGGCAAGATTTCAAACTTAAATACGACCTAGGTAAATACTACAATAAAATTTTAGGAGCAACTAATATACTTTTCACTAAATATATCCAGCAAGAACCTTATCTCGACGGCACAAAATATAAAGTAGAATTTCCTTGGAATAGACTTTTTGAAGTAGACGTTAAAGTATAATAAAATAAAGCTTTGCACAATTTTTGTGCAAAGCTTTATTTTTACAAACAGGCCTAGGTTATTTACCTCATGTTGATAAATTGCAAATCCACACCAAAATCCTCGGTTTTCAATAATTGAATGACAGCCTGTAAATCATCTTTCTTAGCACCGGTAACACGAATTTGGTCATCTTGTTGCTGCGTAGTTACTTTTAACTTCGAAGCTTTAATAGCTGCTACAATATCTCTAGCCTTATCCTTATCAATACCCTGTTTGATTTTTACTGTTTGCCTCACCGTGCCTTTAGACGCAGCTTCAACTTTACCTAGTTCTAAGCCTCGTAGCGGTAAAGAACGCTTTGCCATTCTTTGTCTTAATATATCAAGAATTGCGCCCAATTTGTAATCATCTTCAGCCGCCACCTTTAATTCATCATCTTTTAAGTCAATACTGGCCGTTGATCCACGAAAATCATATCTTTGAGCAATCTCTTTCTTTGTTTGATTAAGGGCATTATCCAACTCTTGCATATCCATCTTCGACACTACGTCAAAAGAACTATCTTTAGCCATGGTAATTACCTCCTGTTTTTCCTTTAAGTGACTATCTATATTTTAGCATAAAAAAAGACCTCTTGTCAGAAGTCTTTTGGTTTTTTATAAATGAGTAACACGATCGTTCGCTTCCTGTTTCTTAGCATCATTAAATCTAGGCAAAGTGCTCAAATAGCCGGTAATTCTCCGCACTCTAACAATACTATCATAGTGAGGTTTTATAACTACATCATCACCATCTAGCTCCAAATCCATAGATAATAAGGTTTTGTGTGGCATTACCTGTAATTGATTTTGCAAGTAAGCTGCTGCTTCTTGTTCATTGATTTCTTCGGGACAGAATACCATTACCCCATTAAATTCATAATTCATAATTTTCAACTCCTAAAACTAAGTCATTTCTTATATAAAGATTAGCTTAAACATAATGATTTGTCAAGCAATTTGCACAATATGTAGTGTCTGCAATTTCCAAGTAATACCATATTATGTAAAACTCCATTAAATTTGTGGCCTATTTTCCATAGTATTTACTAAGCTGCGCAGCTCGTATTTAATAACCGTACTAGCCGGCGTAATTAGTGCTGCATTATCAGTAACAACAGAGCGTAAAACTTTTTTCAACATTTTATTTTCTTCTAATTTGTACACATAAATATCTGCAAAAGCATATACTCTAGTCAAATCTTCAGCATCATAAAAGGGATTACCCCACCCCATACTATTTAGAGAAACTTCCTCCATTTTATTAACAACCAGAAGAGTTACAACTTTTACTTTTGCTTTTTCAGCGATTTGGCGTAAGATGCTTTTATCTAATTGTGCGGTGCTTTTCCCTTTTGACATAATAATATCCAAGGCCAAATGTTCTGCTTCTTTACCGTTCACAATATAATAATAAGGTACATGATATCCTTGGCGAACTTGCTGCTTCCAATCCTTGAAAAGCGCAGAATTTACCTCTCCTGTTCTGTCAAGAACAATAAAAGCTACCGGTTTCATATCATAAGCAGCTTCAGCAGTAATTGCGCCACCTAGAAAACACATTATACATAAGCAGAAAAACAATAACTTTTTCATATTTTTCACCTCCATAAATAATATGCCCTAAGGCTGTACTTTTATTGGCTGCGCTTTCCCATTTGCTATTTTAATACCTAAATGCTGAGCTAATGTTTGTCCTAAATCAGAAAATGTTTCCATGGGAGGTAAAGCTTGTGCCTTAACTGTCGGCCCAAAAAACAAGACCGGTATATGCTCTCTAGTATGGTCTGTACCACGCCAAGTAGGATCACAGCCATGATCTGCGGTAATAAGCACCACATCATCTTTTTGTAAAATATCTAATATATCAGGCAGACGGCTATCAATATACTCTAACCCTGCGCCATAACCAGCTGGGTCACGCCGGTGCCCATAAGAAGAATCAAAATCCACAAAATTAGTAAAAACCAAACTGTTATCACCTGCCGCAGAAACGGCCTCTAGGGTAACATTAAATAATTCTTCTAGCCCTGTACCAGAAAAATGTTTAGTAACACCTCTATGAGCAAAGATATCGGCAATTTTGCCAATAGCATAAACACTGCCACCTTGCGCTGTTAAAATATCTAATAAGGTATCCGCTGGAGCCGGTACAGCAAAATCATGGCGATTGCCTGTACGCTTAAAATCGTCTGCGTTCTCCCCCACAAAAGGACGGGCAATAACCCGTGCTATATGATATGGTTGCACTAATTTATAAGCTATTTTACACAAATCATACAATCTTTCCAAGCCAAAATATTCTTCATGACAAGCAATCTGCAACACGCTATCCCCCGATGTATAAACGATAGGTTTGCCTGTTTTGCAATGCTCCACCCCTAGTTCTTTAATAATCTCAGTTCCGGAAAAATGTTTTTCTCCCAAAACGCCCGGTAAATTGCCTTCCCTAATAATAGCCTCTATCAACTCCTGAGGAAAGCACTTGGGTTTATCAGGAAAATAGCCCCAGGGAAACATAACCGGCACTCCTGTGATTTCCCAATGGCCACTTAAGGTATCTTTGCCGCTACTTATTTCACTAGCATAACCATAAGCTCCCATAACTTCAATTATTTCATCGCTAAGAGGATGAAACAACTCGCGCCCCATGCTCAAATTGGAGGCTTTGCCTAGACCTAATTTGGCCAAATTAGGCAACTTTAAATAATCTATAGTGCCATCACTGTTCTTGCGGTGTTCGGCACACCATTTGACTATGTGTCCCAAAGTATCTGCACCCGCATCACCAAACTTTTCGGCGTCTGGAGCATTACCAATACCGAAAGAATCCAAAAGTAAAATTATAGCTCTACCCACAAATAAGCACTTCCTTTTCTATAATAGGTTGATTTTCTCGGTCCTATAGGTTGCTAATATATTTTATTTATTTCTTTATTAATAATAAAAGAGCTTCCTTTACTGTTGCCGTGAAAGCGGCCGAGGCTTCTTTATATACATTTGGTGGTGCTACTTTTTCACTTTTAGTTCTCTTTGCTACCACCCCGCAAACACAAGCCGCTGCTAAGCCAAAACTCTGTGCTACAACAAACAAAGTAGCCGCTTCCATCTCATAATTTGTGGCCCCTAGTTGTTGCCACTCCGCGCAAGACCCCTGAAAACGTCTTGGCACATAGCCCGTAAAACTATCATAACGCTCCTGCCCAGGCCAAAATGTATCTGAAGAAATACTAATACCTACGTGGTATTTTACTTTAGCCTTTTTTGCTCCAGCTACCAGAGCATTAGTCAACTCTAAATCCGCCACGGCAGGAAACTCAATAGGCGCATAATGGCTAGACGCCCCCTCTAACCGCACTGCGGCATTATTAATAACAACATCGCCCAAATTAATTTTTTCTTGAATAGACCCTGTAGTTCCTACTCGAATAAAATGTGTAATGCCAAGCCGTGCCAATTCCTCTATACCAATAGCCACTGAAGGTCCACCCATACCTGTTGAACATACCAAAATTGGCGTTCCTGCCAAATTGGCCAACCAACTTGTGTATTCCCTATGGCTACCTATAAATTCTGATTCTCCTAAGGCCTTAGCCAAAGTCTCCACTCGTCCAGGATCCCCGGGAAGCAACGCATATTTTGCGCCCTTAAGCATATGCGCCGAAATTCCTACATGATATAAAACATCGTTTTTTTTCGCAAGCTTTCCCACAAAAGCGCCCCCTCTGCCGACTAATTTGATTATTTATCTTTACATACTAATTATAACCTAATTACAGGCAAAAAAATAGCACATCACCCCGAAAGCCATGTGCTGCAAGAAGTTATTCATCTATTCTTTTCCCACCAATAAATGACAAGCACACCCACTAATGCACCGCAAGAATCTAAAATAACATCAGATATTTGACTAGCTCGTCCCGACACAAAAAGTTGTATAGTTTCATCAACTGCTGCCGTAAAAACCCCCATAATAAAAGCCAGTTTGAAACTGTTATGTATTTTAAATGCTCGCAATGCTTTATATACAAAAATGCCCTGCAAAGCAAACTCGGTAAAATGTGCCAACTTACGGACTATATGATCTAAAACAAATAAATATTCATGTACATTAAAAAATTGTAGAATATTTTCTGCTAGGCAGGCAAATAACTCACTGAAACACTCCGATGATTCAGCTGTCTGCAACGAATTGCCCCAGATAAAAATTACACCTACTACTGCCAAGGACAGCCATACATATTTTTTCATAGTATCTACACCTTTAGCATCCTTTTTTCTACAAGCTGTTTTAGTCGCAAACACCAAAAATACCATACAGGCTTTCTATGTATTACTACTTGGTCAAATAGGCCATTTTCATCTTCTGCTCTCACGATAATATCATCGCTATCTAAAAACAACTCATTGCCCTGAAGTCTGCCTTTTCCTGCTACTATTATTAATTTGCACTTACCGACATTGCCGAATTTATAAATTCCTAAATCCAACTTTTCTATATCTCTACGTACCCAGTAATCATAAACGAAATCACCATTAACTGTAATTTTAACTAAATTAAAGAACTCAATTGGTGGTTTCCCACCATATATTTCCAGTTCTGCTAAGCCGGGGGTTTTACCTCGCCATTTTTTCATACTAAACTTTAGCCATAAAATATTTTGTTGTGGTGCTATTTTAATTACAGTTGCTCTTCCTGCCGCTTTAAGTTCAGGTACTTCTACTCTAAAACCATTGCTTAGTTCAATGCTGCCAGCTTCAATTCTACTACTATCTTCAATGTTACCGTAGAGAATGATTTTATCAATAGTCTGCCCTTTTGGCCAAGTAATAGTAGCAGTCTTTTCTTTATCACTTGCTGCCGGTGACCATAAATAGTTGTCAAAAATAACATGACGATTATGTAAATCCGTCACATCAACTAATTTGAAATCATTTAATTTTTCTCCATGTCCCGAAGAAACTGTAACTTTCCCCTCATAAGCAAGGCCACTAGTATATCTTTCCCAAAATACTTGATCTCCATTTATGATTCTTGGGGCTCTTTTCACCGTATCTTGAGACTTGTGTGCCTGCAAAGCTGCAAACAAAGTATTACCTTTTAACAACCTTGTTAAACATTCCTTATTTGCAGGTAATCGCAATCTTTTACTCCATTCGTATTGCGGAATATCCGTTTCATATAAAGGATTATTAAGTTCTTTTTTATCAGGTTTCTGTGCGCTCAAAATATTAGGCGCATAGAAATCAGCAACCGCTGTATATGCCGTGCTATAGGCAAAACCTTTTAAAACTTCCGGTCGATAATTATTTTTAGGCATTCTTAAAATATCGCCCATTACTTCTTCAAAAAACAAACTGTTTTCCCTATGATTTAGATGCTTGTCGAAATCAGTAGCAATGATGATATCAGGCTTGAATTTTAAAATAATGTCCATTATATCCCTTTTAAAAGCATTCCTTGTATAGGAACTATGTTTTCCTCTTAGCAAAGTGCCAAAATCACTTTTACCTAAGACACAATATGTCTCCAACTTCTTTGTCTTTGGCGCTACTAGAACAACATTGCCGGGAGCAGTGTATTTATCATAATATTTTTGCGAAGCAGGTCCATCCGCATAACCAAGAAAATAAATATCTTTATCAGGAACGCCCAATATGCGTAACGATTCTCTCGCTTCTGCTACTCGTTTTTTTACAGGATACCAGTCGCCATTAGTAGCAAATACGCATATTGTGCGAATATTATTGTCGCGTAAATTTTTAATTGTTAACCCTGCAACATTTAACTCATCATCTTCATGAGGCACAAATACCATAACGGTTTTACCTTGCAAAAATGAGGACTTGAACACGCTATTAGAAAAATTTCCCTTATAACTTGTATCGATTTGTAACATCGCAAAAAAAAGGCCCAACAAAGCTACACATACTACGATGATACTTCTTACAAACTTCAAAATTCACTCCTCCAATAGTCTTGTTTTTTCATAGTTTTTTCTGCCTAATAAGTACTATAAGGCAACCTTGAACAAGTCTTATTTTAATTGCTCGACCTTACCCTTTATAATAGCGTCCAAATTCATTCGTACTTTTTCAGGTTGCCAATCCCACCATTTTATTTTTAATAATTCTGCAACGGTAGTATCAGAAAACCTTTTTTTTATGGTTTTGGCAGGTACACCAGCAACAATTGCATAGGGCGCAACATCTTTTGTCACTACTGCACGAGTGCCTATAATAGCACCATCACCAATATGAACGCCCTGCATAATAACAGCTTCATAACCAATCCAAACATCATTGCCGATAATAATATCGCCCTTATTATCCCATGCCTCCGTCATATTTTCTACCAGCAAACCCCACTCATTCACAAAAATTGGAAAGGGATAATTTGCCAGTGACTTAGTAGTATGGTTACCGGAAGTAAACATAAATTTAGCGCCACAGGCTATGGAGCAATATTTACCCATAATAAGTCTTTCTTTATTAATAGGATAATGATATAGAACATTGTTTTTTTCGAATTGTGTTGGGTCATTAATCCAATCATTATACATAGTAAAATCACCAATAATAATACTAGGGTCCTTTACCACTGCTTTTAAATAAACCGTATCTTTAAAAGGTTCCCGTGGAAATATTTTTCCCTTATTCATAGTATTCATCTCCCAATGTTACTAATTATAACATCTTATATTAAATAGAAAAAGCAATAAAAATAAGCCGAGGAATACTACTCCTTGGCTTAGTAAAAATAATTTTCCGCTCACTTTTTATTATTTGCTAAAAGGTGTGAATTCAGCTTGCACATCAGTTAACATTGACTTGTTTTTTTCAGTGTCACCTACTGCTTTTACATCTGCCCTACTGGCGACTTTTTTCTTTCCCACTAAAATCTTGCCACTAAAAATATCATAATCTTCCATATAACGAGTAGCTTCTACAACATATCTATATTCACCAGCTTCTACAGGTTTCCCCTTGGCATCAGTGCAATTCCATTCATAGGTTTGCATGCCGGTGCTTGGAGTTGCATTAGTTATAGCTTCCACCTGCTGAGCATTCATATCAGTGCGTTTGGCAATTTTCACCCAATTAGCCAAAGCCATTTCTCTAGTCTTATATCCTTTTGTGGCCACAAATTTAGTAACACCCAAAGTCTTGATATAGTTTCCCTTGCTATCTTCAATCCAAACGGCAAATTGGTTGCTGCCAAACCCTCCTTGTTTAAGGTAATTAAAGGTAATATCCACTTTGCCAAGGGCAATTACGCCCTTTTGTAAAGGCTTATCAGTATGTTTAACTGATAATTTTTCGTTACCGCAGCCACCTAAAAAAAGTACACACACACCAAGCATTATGACTGTTATTAATTTTCTAACCATCCCAGCTATCCCCTTTTTTATAAATATAAAAGAACACACCTTGTTAATAGATGTGCTCCTCTACTTTCATAGGCTTAATTCCTGAATTAAACCACCTTGAGCAAACGTTTTAGGTAAATCAATAATTCTTTGGTTCCCACTACCGCGAAAGGGCAGACTAATATCTCTTTTGGCTAGAATAAAAGGTCCATCAACCAAGACATTGATTTCTTGTAAAACAGGGTAATCTTTAATTTCCTCAAAAATATATCCTGTATAAACCCATACGTTTAACTCCGGCTTTATTTTGCGCAAACTTTTAATTACTTGCAATAATTCTTCAGCTTGGGCCAGCGGATCACCACCGCTGAAAGTTACGCCTCGATGTATTGGCGACATTTTAGCAATAATAGCCGCTGCCAAAGCCCCCGAAGTATAGTCCTTACCGCCCTTAGAAGGCCACAATTTAGGGTTATGACAACCTGTACAACCGTGTGGACAGCCTTGCAGAAAAACTACTGTACGAAGGCCCTTACCATCCACCACAGACTCACCTAGTATATCTGCTACCTGTAACAAGCTTCCGCCCCCTTTCGCTAATATTGCCGCTTAACTATTTCCCAATTCTATGCGTTTTATTTTACGCACAAATTTTTCATCACACTGTGGACAATAGTCACCATCAATAATGCCTGTATAACCACACTCTTTACAATAATCTATGGGGAAGTTGATTCCTACATAACCACAATCAGAAGCACACATATGACGTAAAATATCCTCTACAGCTTCTAGGTTGTTTACCGGAGAAGCCGAAAACTCCACATAGCTGATATGTCCGGCATTAGTATACTTGTGATAAACTCCTTCTAAGCGCATTTTTTCATAAGCGCTAATAGGAAATCCAACCGGAATATGAAAAGAATTGCTGTAGTACTCCTTGTCGGTTACCCCAGGAATAATACCATACTCTTTTTTATCCATACCAATAAAACGTCCAGACAAGCCCTCAGCCGGGGTGGCAATAAGGGTATAGTTTAAATTATATTTATCTGCCGCCTTATCCATTTTATTGCGCATGAAAGAAACTATCTCCTCACCTAATGCTTGTGCATCTTCACCTTGTCCATGGTGATGACCAATAAGTGAATTTAGCGTTTCTGCCAAACCTATAAAACCTAACGAAACAGTACCATTTATAATCGCTGGTTCAATATCATCTTTCATGGCCAATTTCTCCGAGCCTAAATATAAACCCTGACCCATCAAAAATGGTAAATCTCTAACTTTAAGATGTGCCTGTACTTGAAAACGATGGTATAACTGCTCAGCAATCAAATCTACCATCTCATCCAAATAGTTATAAAATTTCATAATATCATGGTCTGCACGTATAGCCAAGCGAGGTAAGTTTACCGTAGTAAAAGAAAGATTTCCTCTGCCGGTAGTAACAGCAGGCCCTCTACGATTAGCTATCACGCGAGTTCTACACCCCATATAAGCAACGTCTCCACCATATTCTCGATTATAAGTAGTGTCCATAAAACTAAAGGTGGGATTCATGCGACGTGCGGCTACAGAAATGGCAAGTTGGAACATATCATAATTAGGATCAGCCGGATCCATGTTCACGCCTTTTTTTACTCTGAAAATAACATTAGGAAAAATAGGGTTCTCACCACGTCCCAAACCCTTAGCATATGCTTTGAGAAGGTTACGTATTACTTTTCTCCCATTTTCAGAAATATCCAAACCCATATTTAAGCTGGAAAAAGGTACCTGAGCCCCTGCACGCGAATGCATGCTATTTAAATTATAAACAAGAGCCTCCATTGCCTGAAAAATTTCTTCTTCCGAAGCACCTTCCATATAAGGAGCCATATCGTAATCAAAAAAGCCAAAAGACTGCCCACCAAACATATCATTTTGGGAACTTTGTAAAATAATGGCCGCCAAAGCAGTTGCAGACGCTGGACGGCGAGGCGGACGAATAAAACCATGTCCATTATTAAATCCATTTTTAAGCAAATCTCCCAGCGGAATATTGACACAGTTTAAAGTTTTACCATAAAAATCTAAATCATGTATATGAATATCACCACGACGATGAGCCTGTGCCATTCTTTCCGGTATCATGCGATTTAAATAATATTCGCGGCTAGCAGCACTAGCGATTTGTAACATTTTTGCCGATGGTGAATTAGTAATATTAGCATTATCTCTATCCGTTTCCTTGAGAATTTCTCCCACGGTGTCCATTAACTCACTACGCGCATTACGGATGGCTGTGCGTTGTGCTCGATAGAGAATATAAGACTTTGCTGTACGTGCATGACCGCTTTCAATCAGTACTTTCTCTACTACGTCTTGTACTTCTTCTACACTCACCACGCCTTTGGTATGTTCAATTAGATAGTTTAAAACATCTAACGTAACCTCCATCGCCATCTGTCTGTCCGCACCACCTACAGATTTTGCTGCTTCAAATATAGCGTCAGTGATTTTGGTCTCATCAAACTCAACTTCCCGACCATCTCGCTTACGAATCATCATTACGATTCAGCTCCTTATCACTTGTTTTTATCTCTTTTCATCATTTTCTGAATTTCTTGCATAAAGTTGTTCACATCAGCAAATTGCCTATAGACAGAGGCAAAACGCACATAGGCAATTTGATCAACTTTTTCCAAGTGAGTCATAACTGTTTCACCAATAAGTTCAGAACTTATTTCAGCTTCACCTAGTGACCTTAGCTCTCGTTCTACATCAGCTTCAATTTCTTGAATTTTCTCATAAGACATCGGTCGTTTTTCAAAAGCCTTAATAAGACCACTTAAAAGCTTCGTCGCATCGAAAAGTTCGCGGCGCCCATCTTTCTTTGTAACCAGCAAAGGAGTTTCCTCATACTTTTCATAAGTAGTAAATCTCCTGCCACATTCAGGACATTCACGACGTCTCCTGATAGAAGTGCCGTTGTCAATAGCCCTGGAATCTACAACGCGACTGTCACCATAAGAACAAAATGGGCATTTCACTATGCACCGACCTCATTTCCGTATAAATTTACTATAGCAATTATAGCATAAAGCCTATGTTGAGTCCATATTATCAGCTACTACTATATATGAAAAAAACCGCAAGTCCAAAGGACATTGCGGTTATGCGTATATTTAGGTGGGGAGTAATTATTACTTGCTACGAATCCAAGGTGGGATATCGCTAGAAGGTGGGGCGAAATTATCAACCGCAGCTTTTTCCTGTTTCTTATGGCTAAAAGCAAAGGAACTGCCTAATTCTGTAAAAGTTTTAGGAGGAGTTGCTCCGCCTGCTGGTTTTTTACTATCAATACCAGTTGCGATAACAGTAACACGAATTTCATCGTCTAAAGTCTCGTCAATAGTAGCACCAAAAATAATCATAGCATCAGGATCAACAGCATCGGTAATAATATTACAAGCTTCGTTGACATCCATCAAAGTCAATTCTTTGCCACCCGTAATATTTAACAAAATACCACGTGCACCATCGATTGTACTCTCAAGCAAAGGACTCTTAATAGCAGCTTCAGCTGCGGCAGTTGCGCCACCGTCGCCTTTAGCACTACCTATACCCATCATAGCAGAACCAGCGTCAGTCATGATTGTTTTCACATCATTGAAATCAGCATTGATAAGACCAGGAACTCCGATTAAGTCCGTTATACCTTGAACACCTTGACGAAGCACATCATCGGCAATATGGAAAGCCTCTAACATGGAAGTTCTTCTATCTACAACCTGTAATAAGCGATCATTAGGAATAATAATCAAAGCATCAACCGAAGCCTTAAGATTCGCAATGCCTTGCTCAGCTTGGGTATAACGACGTCTGCCTTCAAAAGTAAAAGGTTTGGTCACTACACCAACAGTCAAAGCTCCTGCATCTTTAGCACATTCGGCAACTATATGAGCGCCACCAGTTCCCGTTCCACCACCCATGCCAGAAGTAATAAATACCATATCAGCTCCCTTAAGTGCTGCTACAAGTTGGTCGCGAGATTCTTCAGCCGCTTTTTCACCGATTTCAGGATTAGCACCAGCACCCAATCCTCTAGTTAATTCTTCGCCAATTTGAATTCGAGTTGCTGCCTTTGACAAGAGCAGTGCCTGCGAATCACAGTTAACAGAAATGAATTCAACGCCTTGAAGCCCAGCTTCAATCATGCGATTAACTGCGTTATTACCACCACCGCCAACTCCTATGACTTTAATATTTGCTAACGGTTTATCGTTTTTCTCCACATCGAACATTTTAAATGCTCCTCCCTAAACTAATGTACCTTTTTACCAAACAAAATATACTAACAATATTATACCAT
The DNA here is from genome assembly GCA_029004715.1 of Acidaminococcaceae bacterium. Classification (GTDB taxonomy): domain Bacteria; phylum Bacillota; class Negativicutes; order Acidaminococcales; family Acidaminococcaceae; genus JAAYAE01. The sequence continues at coordinate 20,065 of JAQVYX010000001.1, forward strand.
TCTACTGCAAGTTTTTCACGTTTTATTGTAACTTTTTTTTATTTTTTTAAATATAAGCGACGTATTATAGCAATATTAGTAAAAATTCTCAAACCAAAGGCCAGCACTGCCACAAAATATAAGTCAATTCCTAGTCTAATACCACAATAACACAAGAAAACTGCTAGTAATGCATTAACAAAAAAACCTGAAATAAAAATTTGATTATCATAACAACCTTCTTTAGCTGCTCTTATACCACCTAACCCAGAATCTAGGGCTGCCATAAGTGCTACAGAAAGAAGCTTAACATAAGCTTGAGGAACTAAGGGCAGATAAAACCCTACTATTATACCTAGTATGACACCAATAATTGGATAAATCATTTGGAGTCACCCACTTTCACCTTGGCAAAATCGTAACGACGCGTTCCCTTAAATGCTGGAACAACTAAGTCATCACTTTGTTTTACGTCCACAGAAATACCCCAAAATTTTAACGTTTCTATTACTCCTCCTCTAAGTCGCAAAGCACTCTCCAAAGTTTTCGGATCGCCAATAGCTACTATTTCATAAGGTGGGGAAAATCTATTGTTATTCACAGAAACTGTAGGACCTGCACAACGAATTTCAGAAATGTCCAATAAACGCTCATTGTTCACCGCTAAAGCTTCCGCTCCCGCTGCCCTTAGTTCGTTAATTAAACGCAAAAGATCATCGTCATGAATAATATATAAGTTGGCATTATCCCCCGGTTTAGAAACTACAGTGCTGTCATCTAATGTTACCTTGACTCCCGGTCCCTCCATTGCCAATTCTCCTGCTTTAATCCGTAAGTTTGTGAGTTCCCTGGTTATAGCAGCACTGCCTGATTGTTCGTGCAATTTTGTTAACTCATCTTTCAATTTGAAATTATCTTTTTCTGCTGTTTTTAAGCGTTCTGCCAAATCCTCTACCCTTTGTTGGCTGATGCTGTTCTTAGCATTTTCTGCGCTTTTAAATTGAGTGGACAACATTATCCCCAAGATCATACATACTAGTACCATAAGAACTTTTGCCTGCTTACCCTGGAACATTTGCAATCCTCTCCTCCGCTTATGATTGCTGTTTTAACTTAACATAAGGCTTACTATATGTTAAGTCGATATAATCAGCGTTAATTTTTTTTGTCTTTAGTTCATTACATATTATGATAAATGTATTTATTTTCCCTGCTAATTCACCGCTAGAGCCTAATAATATGGGCACCCCACTAAGCAAGTATATTTTAATTTTATCATTGTTATCAATAGAAATTTCCGCAATCTGTGACGTTATAGATTTATCTAGTTTACCTAAAAACTTCACTACCGCCCATATTTCTTCATCCTTTATAATATCTCCATTATAAACATTACCTATTTTACGACCGGAAACAAAGGGCGCAGAAGCATCTTTTATACCTTTTGTTACTTCTAGAACACAACCATTATAGCCAACTTTGGCAAAACCATCATATGCACATTCTACATATATAGCAGGTTTGCGTTCTGTAATGTATACTTTCAAAATGTTGGGCCAAGCGTAGGCTGTGCTTACTTTTTCTACCCGCAAATCATTTCTTAAAACATTTTCTAATTTGCTACGACTAATATTAAACAAATTTACCGGTTCTGCAATATCATCAACCCGTTTTACTTCCGAGACATTTATAGCTTGTCCGCCTTCTACAACAATATGACCAAAAGCAATCCAAGGCTGATGTACTAAGTAATAGCTACCAAAGATAATTAGACCAGCACAAAACAAATACCAAATCGTCTTAGCTCTATAATGTTTGCGGCGACGACGTTTATGAATCAAGTGCTTATTGGTTATCGACACCAGACTCACCTCCGCCCTATTTTTTCACTGTGGCCGTTAATAATATTTGTTCACAAAGATCAGGAAAAGACACTCCCATAGCAGCAGCAGCTTTGGGAATTAAGCTGGTGCTAGTCATTCCTGGCACAGAGTTCATTTCCAAAACTAAAGCTTCACCTTCATCCGTCAACAATATATCTGCTCTAGCCACGCCTCTACAACCTAATGCTTTATATGCAGCTAAGGCAATAGCCTGAGTTTTTTTGGCAATTTCCGGTGCTAAGGGAGCTGGAACGGTATAGACAGTAGCCCCTTTCGTGTATTTCGATTTGAAATCATAGGCTCCTGAACACGGTTCTATTAAAACCAACGGCATAGCAAAAGTACCCTCCACCGTTTCCATAACACCGGCGGCTATTTCTTTACCCTTAATAAATTCTTCAATTACTATTTCTTGTCCATAAGAAAAAGCTTCTTCTATGGCTGTTGCCAATTCTTCTTTATTTTTAACTATTTCTACCCCTATACTAGATCCTTGAGCTGCAGGTTTTACTACTATGGGCAAAGAAAATGTTGTTAATATTTCCTGTACTACATCTTTCTTTTCACTCGCGGCCGCAAACAAACATTTTGGGGTTGGAATATTTTGCGCTTGGAACATACGTTTAGAATAAACTTTATCCATAGACAAGGCACTAGATAAAACCCCTGAACCTGTATACGGTATATTTATCATTTCCAACACACTTTGCATACGCCCATCTTCACCATATAAACCATGCACAGCATTAAAAACTACCGTTGCTCCACATGAAATTAATTGTTGTGTAAGGTTCGCAGGTTCCAAATCAATAGGAACCACGTCATAACCCTTTTCCCTTAGACCCTGAACAATAGCATTACCTGTCATAAAGGAAATTTCTCGTTCTGCCGAAGGACCACCCATTACTACTGCTACGCGTTCTTTTTTAATCATCATATTATCTCCGTTTTAGTTCTGTTACCAAGGATTCACCAATACGATATACATCCCCAGCACCAAGTGTCATAATTAAGTCCCCTTTTTGGGCACGATTTTCTAGATAAGTTTCAATATTTGCAAAAGTTGCAAAACACTTAACGTCTTGTTTAGTAGTTTCTCCTACTTTATGTGCTAAAAGTTCACTTGTAACTCCCTGCAAAGGTTCTTCTCCTGCAGAATAAATATTAGCTAAAATAAGTTCATCGCAATCTACAAAAGCAGTGCTAAAATCTTCTAGCAAAAGTTGTGTCCTTGTATAACGGTGAGGCTGAAAAACACAAATCAAACGCTTAGGTTGGGTTTGTTTAGCTGCTTTCAAAGTAGCTTTAATCTCAGTTGGGTGATGAGCATAATCATCAACCACCCAAACACCATCAACTCTTCCTTTAGTTTCAAAACGTCGCTTAGCTCCATGAAAATTCTCCAAAGTATGCACCGTACTAGCCAAAGGTACACCTAATTCTTGCGCTGTAGCAATAGCCCCCAAAGCATTAAGCACATTGTGCTTACCTGGAACAATTAAATGTGCCGTAACCAACTTGGTGCCATGATAAAACACGTCAAAATACGTACCATCATGATTATATCTAATGTTTTTACCTATGTAATCAGCATCCTCACAATCAACAGCATAGGATATAAAATCCCTGCTGGTTTTTCCTCCTAGTTCTCTTAATTTATCATTGTCATAACACAATACAGCTTTACCACCGGCTTGCATATTAGTAACAAATTCATCAAAAGCTTCTTGTATTTTTTCCTCTGAACCATAGTGGTCCAAATGATCATTTTCGATGTTAGTAATTACAGCTAAATAAGGGTGAAACTTAAGAAAAGAACCATCGCTTTCGTCAGCTTCAGCTACAACTATATCTCCCTGTCCATTTAGTGCATTACCACCTAAACTAGATACCACCCCACCAATAACAACTGTGGGATCAAGGTTAGCTTCTGCGCAAATGCAAGCAAGCATAGAACTAGTAGTAGTTTTACCGTGAGCGCCGGCAACTGCGACGCCCTTATGTTTGTTAATTAAATAGGCCAAAACATCACTGCGATGAATTACTGGAATTTTGCGTTTATGTGCTTCCACCAATTCAGGATTATCTTGCCTTATAGCAGTAGATACAACAACTGCTTCCGCACCTTCTATTTGGCAAGCAGCATGGCCAATAAAAACAACTGCTCCTTCTTTGGCTAATTTAGTAGCCATATAGCCAGGCGTAGTATCAGATCCAGTTACATGATATCCTCGTTTTATAAGAACATAGGCCAAGGCACTCATACCCGCACCACCAATTCCAATAAAATGAATATTTTTAATACTGTCCAGCACTGACAGTCCCCCTATCTTCTTTTACTAATTTTAAAGCTTGTGCCGCTATATCGGCTGCCGCCTGTGGCTTACTTGCCTTCATAGCAGCGGCCTTCATATCTATCAACACATCATCTTGTACTAACATTTTTTCTATTTCTTCTTGCAACTTATCACCGGTAAGTTCCTTGTCTAAAATCACAACAGCCGCACCGGCAGCTTCCAAAGCCCTAGCATTAAATTCTTGATGATTAGCAGTTGCATAAGGGTAAGGAATTAAAATGGAAGGTATACCCTTAACCATAAGTTCAGCTAACCCAATGGCTCCTGCTCTAGCTACTGCCATATCAGCGGTAGCTAATGCCAAAGGCATTTCATGAATATAGGGTAAAATTTTTATATTATCTGCCTCAAGAATTTTTTTATCTAATTGAGCAATGTACTTTTCGTACGCCTCTTCACCGGTAGCATGTAAAACCTGAATATCGTCACGGCCAGCAAATTTTTTCTCAACATAAGCCATTGCCAAGTTAATGCTCCTCGCTCCACGACTACCGCCAAAAACCAATAATGTTTTTTTATTCGGTGAAAGGTTAAATTCTTTTAGAGCCGCTACTTTTTTATCTACAATAATTTCCTTACGCACAGGATTACCGGTAAATATTTTAGGTGCTTTGCCTGAGAAATATTTTTCTCCCTCTTTATAGCCTAAGAAAATTCTTTTTACAAAGTGAGCTAATATTTTATTGGTAACCCCAGGCATGGCATTTTGTTCTTGGATACACGTTGGAATCCCCATAAATGCTGCCCAAATAAGAATTGGCCCACACACGTACCCACCAGTACCAATAACTAAATCTGGTTTTAATTTTTTTATTAGGCGATAAGCTTCTTTCATACCAAAAAGCAACTTTATAGCAGATGTAATCGTACTAAAACCAAACTTACGTTGGAACCCGGCAACGGTAATATATTGCAACTGATAACCATAGCGAGGAATAATTTGACTTTCCAAGCCTTCTTTTGTGCCAACAAAAACTATTTCAGCATCAGGTCTTAACGCTTTTATATTATTAGCTATGGTTATAGCAGGATAATATGTCCACCTGTACCGCCACCTGATAATACTATTTTCACAAGCTTCCTCCTCTGCGTTACTCAGTCAGTTTTCTCACTAAGTCTTTAAATACGCGTCCTCTTTGTGGAAAATTATCAAACATATCATACGAGGAACATGCAGGTGATAATAATACCACTTGTGTCTTTTTAGCTAATTCATGCGCCTTATTTACAGCCTCAGCAAATGTTTCCACCCTATAGATATTACCAACACCGGCAGCTTTTGCCGCATCATAAAAACGTTTTTTTGCTTCACCCAATAATATCAAGGCATCTGTTTTTTTCTTTACCAACTGCATCATGGGCGCCAAGTCAGTCATTTTATCATGACCGCCAGCTATAAGTATAACATGTCCTGCAAAGGACTCAAGTGCCTTAATAGTGGAAGCTGTGTTAGTGGCTTTCGAATCATTATAATAAGGCACTCCATTAATATCCATAACGTATTCAAGGCGATGCTCAACCCCTTCAAAAGTGGTCAATACATGTTTGATTTCCGCAAGGGGAACCCCTGCAAAATAAGCACAAGCAATAGCACCCAAAGCATTTTCTTCATTGTGGGATCCGAAAATTTTCATATCGCGAACTAAACATACTGGCATGCGTTTCCCGCCCCAAGCAATGATAAACTGCCCGTTTTCTAAGAAAACTCCACGTCCCAAAATTCTTTTTCTGCTAATATAACAAACAGTACTTTTGGTTTGTTCACCAAAATGCATAACTGTACTATCGTCGTGATTGAGGATCAAAATATCTTCTCTTGTTTGCTGTACGAAAACATTAGCCTTCGCCGCAATATAATTAGCCATGCTGCCATGTCGTTCAAGATGATCGGGGGTAATGTTTAAAACTAAAGCAATGTTGGGTTTTAATGTACTTACACCTTCTAATTGGAAGCTAGATAACTCTGCAACTAACCAATCATTTTCCCCTAATCCCTCTGCCTCTTTGGAAAGAGCTAGACCAATATTGCCACCAACTTTGGTTTTTACAGGCAAAGATTTCATCATTTCGCCTACTAAAGTTGTCGTTGTTGTTTTGCCGTTAGTTCCGGTAATACAAAGCCACTTACAACTATACAACCTTTTGGTTGCTTCTACTTCACCAATGACTTCAAGCCCCATATTTTTAGCTTGTACGGCAAGAGGACAATTAATGGAAATACCCGGCGAAATAATTACCAAATCAGATTCACGCAAACATTGATCAGGACTCTTTTGACAAACGAATTTGCCCCCATTTTTTAATAATTTAACTACTAATCCTGGGTCAACATTCTTATGTTCATCATTAAACAAAATCACCTTTTTCCCTTGCTCAGCTAATACCTCAGCAACGCCACAACCACTAATACCTGCACCATAAACAAAAATACCTTTGTTTTCTGACACGACAAACGCTCCTCTTTTTCGTCTTTTATTTTCAGTTTATAATGCAATTTTTATTGCATTAAATTTTTACAGACAAATAGGCATTTTAATTTTATTTAAGCATAAAAAGTCCAATACCTACCAGCGATAATACTACGCTAATTAACGAAAAAACCCTCACAACCTTTGTTTCTTTCCACCCACCCAATTCAAAATGGTGGTGCAACGGACTCATACGAAAAATGCGTTTGCCTCCCGTGCTTTTAAAATAAGCCACTTGCATAATTACAGAAAGGGCCTCCAAAACGTAAATACCGCCAATAATTACTAATAGCAGCTCTGTCTTCGTTAAAAGTGCCAAAGCAGCAATACCACCGCCTAAAGCTAGGGAACCGGTATCACCCATAAATATTTTTGCCGGATAGTGATTGAAAATTAAAAATCCTAAACAACTACCGGTAATAATCAAAGAAAAAATGCCTAAATCCGCTTGTGCGCTATGAAAAGCAATGTAAGCAAAAGCTATTGTTACAGGAACCGTTACCCACGAAACCAAGCCATCCAACCCATCAGTTAAATTAACAGCATTAGTAGTTCCTACTAAAAGCACAATGACAAATAAATAATACCAAACTCCTAGATTAACAGTAGTACCTATTCCAGGAATCCACAAAGTAAAATTACCGGCATTGATATTGCCCGGATACAGCAAATAAACTGCTGCTAAAACTATTTGCATTAAAAGTTTCTGCCCTGATGTCAAACCTAAATTGCGTTTAAAAACAACCTTAATTACATCATCTATCAAGCCTATAATTCCATGCCCTACCAAAAGCCACAAAGCAATAAGAACTTCTGGCGTAATTTTACACCAAATAAATGTAGCTGCTATAATGGCAGAAATTATCATTATACCACCCATAGTCGGCGTTCCATTTTTTTTCAAATGCCCCTGCGGTCCACAATCACGAATGCTTTGTCCAAAGTGTAATTTGTGCAAGGCAGGTATTGCGAAAGGACCAATAACGGCGCAAATACCGAAAGCAGTTAGTAAAGCCCAGAAACCTGTAAAATCCATTGTTTTTTTCTACCCTTTCGTGATAAATGCATAAAAAGCACACATGCATTCTTATTTGCTAAACACACTTTCCATAACTTTGTCTACCGCCATAGAATGTGAGCCTTTAAATAACACTACATCTTGTTCTTTAATATTTTTTTTCAGTTCTAAGACTGCTTCTGCATTATTACTGCAGTGAATAACAGGAACACCCAATCTAGCGGCCTCATTACTAATATACTTTGCCTCTGTTCCATAGGTAATCAATAATTTTGTGCTTGCAGCAGCTACCATACGTCCTACCTTGGTATGTGCATCTTTAGAACTAGCACCCAGCTCCAACATATCTGCCAAAACCGCAACTCCACGTCCATTTTTCACGGTACCAACTATCTGCTTTAATGTTTTAAATGCAGCCTCCATAGAGGCTGGGCTGGCATTATAAGCATCGTTAATTGCTATTATGGAGCCAAAGTGCAAAATTTCTTGGCGCTGTTCAGTCAAAACAACCTTGCTTAGTGCTACTGCTATATCTTCTACCGATATTTTAAAAGTTTCTGCCACAGCAATAGCTGCTAGGGCATTCATAACATTGTGTTCACCAATAAGTGGCAAGGCAATTTTTCCGGAACTGCCGGTAGTCTTATTTTTATATAAAAAAGATGTCCCTATGCCCGAAATTTTAATATGGCTGCCTTTTACAATATTATCCGTTATTATACCATATGTGACGATTTTTGCACTTGTTTTCATATGAGAAATATAATAATCGTCTCCATTTAGGATTGCTGTATTTTCCGGAGTTAAATTTTCAAGTATTTCACTTTTAGCCTTAGCAATATTATCCATACTACCTAAAAGCTCCATGTGCGTCTCACCCACGTTCGTAATTACAACCACGTTAGGTTCCGCTATTAATTTGAGCGCACGAATTTGACCAAAACCACGCATACCAATTTCTACTACGGCAATATCAGTATCCGGTTTTATGCTTAATAGCGTCTTAGGTAAGCCAATTTCATTATTAAAATTAGCTTGAGTCTTAATAACATTGTATTTTGTGCTCAAACAAGCCGCTATGAGGTCCTTTGTAGAAGTTTTGCCATTAGAACCTGTAATAGCCACAACCTTTAAATTTTTCAAACTCTTTCTATAAGCATGTGCTATTTTCTGATAAGCAACCAATGTATCTTTTACAACTATAACCTTATCTTTAGGTAAATCCATTTCTTTTTCTACAACTACCCCAGCAGCACCTGCAGCTAAGGCCGTAGCACAATAGTCGTGCCCGTCGAAGTTTTCTCCCCTAAGTGCTACAAAAAGATCTCCTGGTTTAACGCCACGAGAATCTGTAGTTACTCCTGCGAATTCAAAACTCGTTGCCATTTTTGTAGTAGCCACGGCAGCCTCTAAAATGGTTCTTACCTTAATCATACAATTAGCTCCTCTTTTGCCAATAATCACGTACTACTTCGCAATCATCAAAATGAATAGTCTCATTTTTAAGAATTTGATAATTTTCATGTCCCTTGCCTGCTATCATTATAACATCATCAGGATCGGCATTAGAAAGTGCAAATTCTATGGCTTCTTTGCGATCTGTAATTTTATGTATTTTCTTATTCTCGGGAGCGCCAGCTAAACCTTTTTCGATATCAACAATTATAAGCTCCGGATCCTCAGATCTCGGGTTATCAGAAGTAACAACTAAATTGTCTGCCAACTCTAAGGCAATACGTCCCATAATAGGGCGTTTCTTGTTATCACGATCACCGCCACAACCAAATACTGCCCATAGTTTCCCCTTGGTAATTTGTCTTGCTGTTTTTAGTACGTTGTCTAATCCATCAGGAGTATGAGCATAATCTACAATGACAGTATAAGGCTGTCCTGCTTCAACAAGTTGAAAACGTCCCGGTACCCCTGTAAAACCATTTAAGGTATCCATTATTATTTTCTTATCAATTTTTTCGGCTAACATAACCGCTACTGTAGTCATGACATTATAAACGTTAAATTCTCCTGTTATGTGCAAAAGCAAATCCATCTCACCTACAGGAGTCGCCAAATTCAACTTCATATGTTTTGCCGCTACTTCAAACGTTAGCGGATAAATATCATTACTAGCAATCTTACCATAAGTAATTATAGGTGTTTTAGTGCGTTCCATAATAGTTTTTGCACTATAATCATCTGTATTAAAAATGGCGGTCTTGCCAGGTTTATTACCTTGATGCAATTTTGTAAATAAGAGCGCTTTTGCTTCGCGATAATTTTCAAAATTACCGTGAAAATCTAAATGGTCTTGAGTTATATTAGTTAACGCAGCCACATCAAATTCAATACCTGCGACACGATTCAATGCTAAAGCGTGTGAAGATACTTCCATAACCACATATTCACAACCGGCTTCTTTCATTCTATACAAAGTTTTTTGCAAATCTACAACATCCGGAGTAGTATTATGCGATGTTTCTACTTTCTCCTCAATCATAATATTTATTGTACCAATAAGGCCTACTTTAAACCCTGCTTTACGTAAGATAATACGAATAATATTTGTAGTCGTTGTTTTACCATTTGTACCGGTAATACCAATAACGCGCATATCTTTGCCTGGATAATCGTAAAACCATGGTGCAACAATTGTCATGGCATCCGTTGTATTTTTCACCTTAATAGCCGTCAAGCCTTCAGGTACACTAACAGAATCTTCCACAAGGACAGCTACGGCCCCCGCCTTATAAGCCTGTTCAATAAACTTATGCCCATCTACATGTACCCCTTTTATACAAACAAAGAGACTACCTTTTTTCACTTGCCTTGAATCAATAGTAAGATCGGTAATAACTTTGTCGGTACTACCACTTCTAACCTTAGCTCCCGGAATAAGTTCGATAATTTTTTCTAATTGCTTTTCCATGTTTTTACCTCCTCTTAAGAAAAAAGCAGCCCGAAAGGCTGCCTCTTAGCATTTTATACTGCGTTAATAAAGAGTACAGCGTCCGTATTATTTTGCGTAAGCATATCCATCATAAGCAATTTTCTTATCATCGGCCTGTACATATATATTGCTTCGCGCTGTTGTCATATTAAGTTTCGCGGCAGCCAATCCTGTAATTCTTGCTGGGCTACTCAGCGCATCTACGTCTATTTTCAAAGCTGCATTTTTAGTCAAAAGTTTTTCCTCTTGTTGTTTCATTTTTACTAAAGTACTAGTTTTAGTAACATAGGTTTCACTTAACATAACACTTCCCAAGTAGCAAATAATACCAACAACAAATAAGGTTACAACTTGATGACGAAAAGCACGGTAATTTACAATTGTTTTTTTTACTGGTTGCGGCGTAACTTCAAATTCTTCTTCCCATGCGTAACTATCGTATCGTCTAGCCAGCATAATGCTATCTCCTATCTTATGTTTATGTTTTTATTGCTCCTCTAAGTCTTGCACTACGGGATCTGGGATTTTCCCTGACTTCTTCATCCGTTGGTGCAAATGCCGTTACCCTTTTTACCTGAGGTGTTTTGCCACAAACACAAATAACTAATTGCGGTGGGCAAGTACAACCTCTGGCTAGTTTTTTTAAGGTCTGTTTCACAATTCTATCTTCCAAAGAATGAAATGTTATTACACCTATTCTCCCCTCAGGAGATAAACGTCCAACCGCCTCGGTAACTACGTCTGCTAAAATATTAAGTTCATTATTAACCTCTATGCGAATAGCCTGAAATGTTCTTTTAGCCGGATGTGGTCCGGCTTGCCTTGCACCTTTTGGTATAGCCTTTTTTATAACCGCTACTAATTCACCTGTAGTGGTCAATGGTTTAACTTTACGTTCCGCTACAATAAATTGAGCTATCCTTTTACTCCAGCGTTCTTCACCATAATTGTAAATAAGTTCAGTAAGCTCTTCTTCTTTATAATGATTAACAATATAGGCAGCATCAAATTTCTGCCTATTATCCATGCGCATATCTAATGGTCCATCTTGCATATAAGAAAATCCACGTTCTGCCGTATCTAACTGATAAGAAGATACCCCCAAATCAAAGAAAATACCTGTAATTTTGTCTATATTCAATGAATCCAACACTGTGCCAAAATCCTTGAAATTAGAACGAATCACGTCTACATTGCATTTAACACCCTGTAACTTTTCCGTTGCTGCTGCAATAGCGTCAGCGTCTTGATCTATACCTATAATTCTTCCCTTTGGTGAAAGCCGCTCAGCAAAAGCACGAGAATGCCCTGCTCCTCCCATAGTGCAATCTAAATAAATTCCGTCAGGATCTGTTATCATCCAGTTAATGCTTTCAGCTAACAAAACGCTCTTATGAACAAACCCCATTTTCATTACCACCTGTCCGCAAAAGTTAAATGCCTAAGTCCACTAACTGCCCTACGATATCGTTAACATCTTCTCCTACTTTGGCATTATAGGCATTCCATCTGTCTATATCCCATATTTCAGCACGAGAACCAACGCCAAGTATTATTGCCACTTTATTTAAATTCGCATGCGTGCGCAAACTTTGCGGTAACATTATCCTGCCCTGTTTATCGGGTTCCGTATCCACAGCACCACCAAAGAAAAATCTGGCAACCGCTCTAACATTTTGATTAGACATAGGTGAATCTGCAAATTTAGCCTGAAGCTTACTCCATTCAGTATCAGTATAGACAAACAAGCAACCATCTAATCCTTTAGTTACTATAAAGTGCTTACCAAGTGTTTCTCTGAGTTTAGCTGGCATAAATAGGCGGCCCTTTGTATCTAGATTATGTTGAAACTCTCCCATTAACATGTCCGCTCACCAACTTTCGCTCCACTTTTCACCACTTTTCACCATTATAAACTTTATTTACGTAAAAAACAAGGTTTTCTCTCTATATATTTGCGTTTTTCTCGGCTTTTTATCTTTTAAAAAAATGTCTGCTTTTAGGATAGTATTTTTATGCTTTTTCCTTTTCATGTGTTATAATAAAAGACATAATAAAAATGCTTGCAAGGAGGTCAGACATGGCTAAAATTACAAAAGATACCGGCATTATTGATGCCGTACAAGAACATCCTGAAATCATAGAAATTTTCCAAGAATATGGTTTGGGCTGTATCGGCTGCATGGCAGCTAATTTTGAAACCATCGGTCAAGGTGCCGGAGCTCATGGATTAGATGTTGACGCGCTTATTGAAGATATCAATAAAAAAATTAGTGAATAATAAAAACACAAAATCCCTATGGTTCATTTGAACCATAGGGATTTTGTGTTTTTATTAACAAATAACTTCTTTTATGAAAATTTTCCTACAAGTTCACCTTAACTTTATGCCCTAAACACGAAAAAATGTTGGAGTGATTACTCACCCCAACATTTTAGTAAAGGAAATATTTTTCCATAGTTAATTTGTCATTAATTTTCTATCTTATACATGCTAATAAATTTTTCATAAAACTCAATTGACTCAAAAAACTTAGCCACAGAAAGCCGCTCATTAGGTTGGTGAGCTTGAGCGTCTTCTCCCGGTCCGTAAATAATCATAGGCAACACTTTATTTCCAACTAAAGATGAAGCATCAGTAAAATAATTTACGCCTCGTTGTTTTAAATCTTTACCTGCTGCCTGCAGGGCACAAGCAATTATTTTATCGCCGGCAGGACAAGAAACTGATGGCAATAAACAAGTGAATTTATATTCTGCCTTAAATTCACCATACTCTAATTTCACTTCTGCAAAAGCGCGTTGAATCATATTCTCAATATCTTCTTTGGTTTGTCCGGGAATAGTACGAAAATCTATACCGCAGGTACAAGAATCAGGCACAACATTAATAGCAACGCCGCCTTTAATTTGATCCACGCTATAAGTAGGCATACCAAGTACCGGATGAGGAGAAACATTAAATTTTTGTTTACTAAAAGCAGTTAAAAATTTATTCATGGCAAGGATTGCATTCTTACCCAAGTGCGGCATAGAACCATGCGCAGTTTGACCATGTGTAGTAACTTCCACCCAAGCCGCACCTTTATGTGCCAAAAGCAAATCCCCACCACTTGGTTCCCCCACTAGAACAGCACCTATATTTTTCATGCCCTCAGCTTCCACAAAACGTCTAGAGCCTAGACAAAACAATTCTTCTCCTGCAGTTGCCAAAAATACTACGTCTTGTTTAGGCGCTATTTTTTTACGTTTAAGCCTAATAAGAGCATAAAGCATGGCCGCATCCGAACCTTTCATGTCAGCTACACCGCGTCCATAAACATAACCTTTTTCTATAGCGCACGAAAACGGACTATGCTTCCAAGGTATTTCTCCTGGTGGAACTGTATCCAAATGACCTGTAACTAAAAGCCCCTTACCTGCGGCCTCTCCTTTAATGCGAAAAATTAAATTAGCCCTGTTAGGTGCAAATTCATCAACTTGGCACTCTATGCCCTCATTAACTAATAGCGTCTGCAACTTAAGTGCCAAATCCTTTTCGTTGCCTGGCGGATTAACAGTATCACAACTAACCAAAATATGTAATAAAGCTAATGCTTCCTCCATCTCAGCTTTTTCTAACATATTTATGCTTCCTTTCCTTTTTGCTGGTTTAAATAAACTGTCATAAGCTTCTCTTTTGCTTCTGCTGTTTTTTCCGTACAGCTAGCAATTAATTCGCCTTTTTGCATCAAATATCCTCGATCCGCCATTTCTAAAGCCTTAGCACCATTTTGTTCAATTAAAAGGATAGTCATACCATCTTTATTTAACTGTTTAATAGTATTGAAAATATCGTTGACTACCAAAGGTGCCAAACCTAGTGAAGGCTCGTCCAATAACAATATTTCCGGTTCTCCCATGAGAGCCCTGCTAATTGCCAACATTTGCTGTTCGCCGCCACTCATCGTACCTGCATTTTGCGTCCTGCGTTCGGCCAGCCTAGGAAACATGGTATAAGCCTTAGCAATATTCTCTTTAATTCTGGTTTTATCCGAGCAAGCACAGGCGCCCACAAATAAATTTTCTTCAACTGTCATTTTCGGGAACACTCTGCGGCCTTCCGGAACAACACCGACTCCACTTCGCACAATAGACTCTGTTGATTTTCCCGAAATGTCTTTGCCGCGAAAAAGCACTTGTCCTGCTTTAGGCTTTACAAAACCCAATATTGTATTTATCGTAGTAGATTTACCCGCTCCGTTACTACCAAGCAAACAAGTAATCTGACCATCAGGCACTTCCAATGTTACATTTTTTAAAACGGGAACAGAACCATATGCCGTATACACATTCACTAAGGTCAACATGCCTCGTCCCCCTGTCCTAAATAAGCTTTTATAACATCTTCGTTAGCCGCCACATCATCAAAAAGTCCATAGGCAATACATTTGCCATAGTCCAAAACCATAACCTTATCGACCAATCCTTTTATAAACCCCATATCATGTTCTACAACGATTATGGATAATTCAGGCAGCGCTTTTTTGACTTTAAGCAAATCATTCATTAAAATTTCGGTCTCGATACCATCCATACCTGCACTAGGCTCATCCAAAAGGATTACTTTAGGATTAGAAGCTATCGCCCGACAAATTTCCAAACGACGCCTGTCAGCATACGGAAGGTCACTGGCTACTTTATTGGCCTGTGAAGTTAACAAGGTACCAAAAATCTCCATAATTTTCGAAGCTTTTTGCACAGCTTGTTTTTGCAAATCTTTTTCTTTTTGCATTCCCATAATAGATCCAACTATAGAAGTATTACGAACCTCTTCTAAGCCCATCATTATGTTTTCTAAAACATTTAAATTCCAAAATAAACGGCCATTTTGAAAAGTTCTAGACAATCCAAGATGAAAAATCTCATCCGTTCGTAATCCCTGTGTCAGTTTGCCCGCCAAGGTTATTGTCCCGGAAGTAGGTTTGTAAATACCTGAAAGCAAATTGAATAATGTTGTTTTTCCTGAACCATTAGGCCCTATAACTCCAAGAGTTTCACCTGCTTGTAGGGCAAAGGAAACTTCATTAACCGCAATAACGCCACCAAAACAAATGGTCAAGTCTTGCACATCTAATAATTTCATTTTAGTTCTCCCCTTTTGGTATACTAGGTTTAAATATACGATGCTTAAAAGGTAACAAACCTTCACGCATGAACAATAAACATAGTACGATTATAATGCCATAGAACATAACTCTATAATCCTCAAAAGCTCTAAACTTTTCTGGGAAAATGGTTAAGAAAAAAGCTCCTATAATGGCACCGGGAATAGAATCTAGACCGCCTAAAATAATCATGCTAATAACAAGAATCGACATAGAATAACCGAAATTTTCCGGGGCTATAAAGTTGATCATAGCAGCATAAAGTCCACCGGAAATTCCCCCAAAAAAGGCTCCTATGGCAAAAGCCAAAAGCTTATATCTAGTAATATTCATGCCATAGCATTGAGCAGCTAATTGGTCCTCACGCATAGCATTTAAAGCTAAACCAAAGAGGGAATTACTGAAACGATAAATAAGTATGGTTGTAATAGCCAAAATAAGCAGACATAAATAGTAAAAATTAGCTTGATAGCTCAAACTCATAAAACCAAAATCCAAATTTGCACCCATATCAATGCCCATAAAATGCGGTGATGGTATATTAATAAGGCCATTAGTTCCACCAGTAATATTCTCTAAATTCAAAAGCAACTGTTGAACAATTAAACCAAAAGCTATGGTTACCAAGGCCAAGTAATGACCTTTAACCCGCAAAGCAGGAAGACCCAAAATAACGCCGAAGATACTTGCAAAAAGCCCTGCTAAAGGCAAAGCCAGCCAAAAGCTAATACCTGCCTTTAACGTCAATATTCCCACAGTATAAGCGCCAATGGCTATAAAAGCAGCATATCCCAAGCAAATCATTCCGGCACGACCGGTCATAAAGTTTAATCCTAAAGCCATGATTGCATATAATATGGAAAAATTTAAAACCTGCAACCAATAAGCATCCCCCATAAGGGAAAAAGGCATAGTCACCGCTAATACTACGGCTATAATACCTACTTGACCTAAATTATCCGCATAGGCTTTTTCCAAGTCTTTGACAAGTTCCCCACATTTTTTCTTTAGGAAAACTACTGCAACAATGAATGCTGCCATAACCCCTGCTACGGCAATTGGATCTTCCACATAAACAAAAAACAAGAATAATATATAACCTATTATCTCGGTTAGAAGTATTTTTATCATCATCCTGCCCCCTAAACCTTTTCATAGGCACGTTCGCCAAAAATACCTGCTGGTCTGAAAACCAAACACATGATAACAATAATAAAACTTACAATATCTTGATAGCTAGAACCATCAGGGATTACACTAACAACTAATATTTCCAAAAATCCTAGCAATAATCCACCCGCAATTGCTCCATATACGTTACCAAGCCCACCAACAACAGCAGCTGCAAACCCTTTAATGCTAGCTGCAAAACCCATATCAAATTTTATAATACCATATGATAATCCGTTCATTAAACCAGCCACTGCGCCTAGAGCAGAACCCAAGGCTAAGGTAACAATAAATACTTTTTTTACATTAATCCCCATCATCATAGCTGCTTCACGATCTTGAGCAGTAGCACGAATATAACGTCCAAAAGTAGTTTTTTCAATAATGTATGCTAACCCGCCAATAAGAATAGCCGATAACACAATACTTAAGATTGCCTCTGGTTTTATTAAAACGCCGCCAATTTGAATGCTGTCCAAGTCCATCAAGTTGGGGAAAGGCTGCGGATTTCTGCCATTTGGTACTAATAGCATTACTGCTTCACGCATAACGATAGATATCCCCAACGTAATTAAAAGGGTCATGATATCAGGTGCTCCCCGCATTGGGCGCACAATAAACTTTTCTAATAATACACCTATAATTCCACCAGCAATAAGCACAGCAACAAGGACTGCCACAAAAAGTGGCAGTGATCCCATAGTAAATCCTGCAGCAACTAATATTCCACTAACAATAAGTGCAACAAAAGCACCCATCATAAAAACTTCGCCATGTGCAAAATTTACCACTTCTATTACGCCAAAAAAAAGTGTGAAACCAACGGCAATGAGAGCATACATAATGCCCAGACCTAATGCATTTAAAAATTGTTGAAAGAAAACTTCACCAGACATTTATACCCTCCCTTTGAGATTTACTATAAATAAACAATTATTTTTTAACAACTTTTTTATTTACAACTTGAGTTGTTGCTTTATAGTAAGGTACCCATTTACCACCCTCAGAAATATAAGGAGTTATTAATTTTAAAGTATTCTCGCCGCGTTCATCAAATGTTGTCTTACCTATAATACAAGGGAAATCTTTGGTAGCCCGAATTGCAGTAGCTACGCTGGAGCGAGTTATAGCCCCTTTTTCTCCTGCTTTTTCAATAGCTGCCATAACAACATTAGCCGAATCATAAGCAAAATGTCCATAAGCTTCATGTGGTTCAGCAAATTTGGCCTCAGCATAACTTTTTTCAAATGCTTTCCCACCCGGCAGATCTTCCAAAGGTTTGCCAATATTAAAAGCAATCATACCTGCTGCGGAAGAACCAGCAATTTTGTTGAAAGTATCAGAAATAATACCGGAATCGCTAATAAATAAACAGTTCATATTCAAATCAGCCATTTGTCTTTTGAGTAAAGCAGCTTCCGTTGCTACACCGCCAAAATAAATTGCTTCAGGGTTTTCTGCTTTAATTTTTGTTAACAACGCAGAAAAATCCTGCTGGCCAACAGATATGCCATCTTCAGAAATAATAGTTGCGCCGTTTTGCTTGGCAGCATCTGCGAATTGATCAGCATTGGTCTTGCCGTAATCTGTTTTATCATTAATAAGAGCAATGGTCTTAATGCCCCAATCTTTTACAGCCATTTTACCGGCAAATTCATTTTGAACATTTGCCGCCGTCATAATTCTAGTAACCTCTTTGTATTTTCCTTTAGTAATGTCAGGATGAATAGCCGCCGTAACTAAAATAGGCATACTATTCTTATGAAAAATAGGTACAGTAGCTAACGCAGCTCCGCTATTAAAATGTCCAAAAACTGCGACAATATCTTTATTTGCAATTAATTTGTTAGCAGCACTAACTGCTGTAGATGGATTTCCACCATCATCTACTACAACCAATTCAAACTTATGTTTATATTTCCCTGAGGCATTCGCTTCTCTAATAGCTAGCTCAGCAGAATTTTTCAAACCAATACCTGTCGCTGCATTACCACCGGTTAATGGTCCTATAAATCCTATTTTAATTGTGTCTGATTTCTTGGCACCACAACCAGTTACCAACATTACCACCGTCGTTAGCATCGCTAACACAAATAAAAACTTTTTCTTCATTACAAATTCCCCCTCATATTTTCTCTAGGCAATACCGTGCATTTATTTTTTGTAAAGTAGTTAGCAACAAAAAAGGCCTCTTCCAATAAAAGGAAGAGGCCACATTGCCTAAACTTTAAACTACACTATACCGCACACGTATACTAACATGTTTATTTTTTATTTTCAACAACTTCACCAAAAATCAAGAAAAAAATTTTTCTCTAATGATATTATGCTAAAAAAGTTACAGTCTACAAGTATATAATTTTATTCCCCCCTAGTTTTAAAACCGTAATAGCTTGTTCTAAATTTTTTTCTCTAACTAAAATATAATCCGTGTTATATGTAGAAACAGCAAAAATACCTATTTTGTTTTCCGCCAATACTTTAGTTAAGCCAGCTAAAATACCAGTTAGAGAAAATTCCAGTTTCCCTTGTATTCTAAACCCTTTCCAGCCATTGTCACACTCTATAAATTGTCTAGGTGTACAAGCAGTCGAGCACACTAGAGAAAGCTCTTCATCAGTCTTACCAACAAAACAAAATTCGTCTGTGAAATCGATATGCGTAACAGAGTTTATTTTGCAAATAGAAAAGTTCTGCTTTAGTACTTCAAGTTTCATTTTTCTCCACCTCTACGCTTCATAGTACGAATAGTATCTTTTGTTTTTTTGTCTACTCTTAGAGACTCTGTTATTTTTTGCAAAGCTTTATTGTAAGTAAAATCATCCAATTTATTATTGTGCAATATATGCATAGTTTTCTCCGGGTACTTAACAAAACATATGGAAATAGCCCAAGCTACGGCCATTTGCACATAGTAGTCTTGTGTTGCAAAGTCACTTAATATTTTTAATGTGCGCTCTATATAAACATCATCTATAAAATAATCTAAGAGCATTACTATGGCAAAACGTCTTTTATAAATCTCATGACTACATAAATATCCTTGTAAAAATTCCCACATTGTTTCCTGATTTTTTTTAGTATCAATAAGACTAACACAAAAGGTATCACATACCCCCCAGTTATTGATGCTCGGAATGAATTCTGCGATTAAATTCAAACGTTGAGCGAAAGGCATTTTGACTAATCCAATAATAATTCCTTTTAACAGCAATTCTTCATTATATTTTGTTGGAGCTGCCAAGAAATTCTTCCATTCATCAGAATTTGCCATAGTTTTTGCTAGTTTTCTTAAAGCAGGAAGCCTAACTCCGATAATATTTCCTATGCCAGGACATAGTTTTTTGTGAAATTCACCATAGGTTTTATCTTGTAACATAAATAATTGCTGCCTTACATCCATTTGGTCACCTGCCTACTTAATTGTTTTAAAACAAAGCCCCTTTTTAGCAGAAATTTCTCCTACGCTAATGGGGCTTTTTCTTTATTATTTACCTGTACGTCCACGTTTAGTAAAAGGTATTTTTTTCGCACATAATGGGCAATCTTCCTCTTTAAAGGTTTCGACATTCAAATGGAGTAGAGCCTCTGTACGCATACCAAAGTCCACTTTACCGCCGCTTCTATCTACTAAAAGGCCTACACCTACAGGAATACCACCCTGTTCTTTTACTGCATTTAAGACTTCAAATACACTACCACCGGTAGTAACAATATCCTCTACTACTAAAACTCTTGTTCCCAGCTCAATATGAAACCCTCTTTTGAAAACCATTTTGCCATTTTCCCGTTCGGTAAAAATAGCTCTTGTACCCAAATTTTTGCCAACTTCATGCGCAAGTAAAATGCCTCCGGTCATAGGCCCTACTACTAATTCAACCTTGTCATTGACATACCGCGCAGCTAATTCCTTACATAAAGCTTCCGTGTATTTTGGATGTTGTAAAACGTTAAATTTTTCAACATACATAGGGCTGTGCAAACCTGAGGTCAAGAGAAAATGACCATGTAGTACAGCCTGTGTTTTTTCTAGCATTTGCATTACTTCTTGTTCATTCATTACCGACACCTCTTATTTCCGCTATTATATTTTGGGCGGCCATTATTTTATCTTCTGCTTGTGTTATTGGTCGGCCAACCACTATATGAGTTGAACCATTTTTCATAGCCCACATAGGGGTAGCAATCCTACTCTGGTCATTTAGTGCCGTACCTGCCGGACGCACACCAGGAGTTACGATTAAGAATTCTTCACCACAAGCCTTACGAATAGCCAAAGCTTCTTGAGGCGATGCTACTACGCCGTCCATTCCTGATTTTTTAGCTAGTTTAGCTAAATCCACAACCTGTTCGGCTATTGGTTTCGCATAATTAAGCTCAGACCACTGCACATTGTTCATGCTGGTCAAAACAGTAACAGCGATAATTTTGGGTGCTTTTTTACCTAATTTGGCAGCAGTATCTTTAACTGCAGTTACGGCTGCTTTCATCATTTCTCCGCCACCTACAGCATGTACATTCATCATGTCCGCTCCTAAGACGGTCAGCACTGATAAGCTCTTAGCCACCGTATTGGGAATATCTTGTAATTTTAAATCAAGGAAAACATGTTTTCCCTGATTCTTCAAAAAGGTAATCATAGAAGCACCGGCAGCATAATATAATTCCATACCAACTTTGTAATAACTAACGCTATCACCCAATTCTAAAACTACCTTTACAGCTTCCTCCATTGTCGGAAAATCCAGTGCAACAATTAAACGCTTATCACTTTTCATTCTACACCTCTTTTGGCTTAATTAACGATTAGGCAACGCTTTACCAATCATATCATGAATATTACTAATACCCTTTGCATCCATATACTCTATAATGCCATGACTAATAGTTTCCGCTAATCTCGGATCACAAAAATTACCTGTCCCGACTGCAATCGCACTTGCTCCTGCCAAAAGGAACTCAATAGCATCAGCAGCGCACATAATGCCGCCCATGCCAATAATAGGTATTTGCACCGCTTGAGCCACTTGGTAAACCATTCGCACTGCTACAGGTCGTACGGCTGGACCAGAAAGCCCTCCCATAACGTTACCTAAGATTGGTTTTTGTTTATTTATATCTATTTTCATGCCCAAAAGTGTATTAATAAGAGAAACAGCATCACTGCCTGCCTTTTCTACTGCCAATGCTATTTCCACTATATCTGTTACATTAGGAGAAAGTTTCGTTATAACAGGTTTTGAAGTATTGGCTTTTACAGCTTCGACAACCTGCACAGCGCTGATCGCACAAGTACCAAAAGCCAATCCTCCCTGCTTGACATTGGGACAAGAAATATTGATTTCGATAGCATCAACACCCTCAACATCCAGTTTTTTTGCAAGCTCGCCATATTCTTCCGGAGTATTACCGGCAATATTTACTATTATTGGCACATTTATCATTTTTAATTTTGGTAGCGTTTCCTGTAAAAAATATTCTGCTCCCGGATTTTCTAGTCCAACGCAATTAAGCATTCCGGCCGGTGTTTCTACAGCCCGCTGTCCTTTGTTACCTGCTCGTGGTTCTAATGTGGTTCCTTTAACAGTTACTGCTCCAACTTTTTCCAAATCCAAAAAATCTTGAAATTCTAAACCAAAACCAAATGTTCCCGAAGCTGTCGTTACCGGTGTTAGCATCTTAAGACCACCAATATTTACAGCCAAACGGTTGTCATACAAGTTTTTTACCATTCTTCTACCTCCGTAGACCAAAATACCGGTCCATCGGTACAAACTTTCAAACGTTTTCCTACCCCGCCACAAGAACACGACAAACATGCGCCCAAACCACAGGCCATATATTTTTCTAAAGAAACCTGGCAAGGAATGCCTGCCGTTTCCACAACCTTTGCTACAGCCTGCATCATAGGTACAGGACCACAAACATATACGCAGTCATATTTACCGCTTTTAAGCAATTGTGGTAAAACAGCATTTACTGTTCCTTTAGTGCCTTGACTGCCATCATCGGTAGTTATATGCATAATGTTTACTTTATCACTAAATAACTCCGTCCAAAAAAGTTCTTTGGCCGTTCTGCCCCCCATAACTATTTCCACGCTATCCTTAGAAAAACTTTGTGCTAAATACACTAAAGGTGCCAGTCCTAATCCTCCGCCTACTAATAGTGGCCTCTTAGCATTCAAACTAAAACCATGGCCCAAAGGGCCAATAATATTTATAAAATCATTGTTACAAATATTAGCTAAAATCTTAGTCGCTTCTCCCATGATACGATAAATCATAGTAAAAGTACCCTTTTCTCGGTTGACCTCTGCAACGCCAAAAGGACGGCGCAAAAGCGGCGCCGCCTGTTTGGATACCTGAACGTTTACGAACTGGCCAGGTTGTGCTATACATGCTATGTCAGGAGCAAATACCTCAATAAGTTTTACATCTTCAGATAAAACTATCTGGCACACCACTTTAGCATCCACCATTGTTTTTGACAATTTTATCACTCCCACGTCAAGTCTTGTAAAGCGATGGTGCTAACCATACGACGACGGCGCATAGCGCTCATAACATGTTGCAACTCTCTAGCCGTATCCATTGATGTCAGACAAGGGATTGCATGTTCTACGGTAGAGCGGCGGATACGGAAACCATCTCTAGCTGCATCACGGCCATGGGTCAAAGTGTTAATAACCATGGCTATTTTTCCGTCTTTAATATCATCCAACAAGTTAGGAGTCCCTTCGCTAACCTTTACAGCTTCTGTAACTTGAATACCTTTTTCCTTTAAATATTGTGCGGTACCACTGGTTGCCAGAACTTCATAACCCAAATCCACAAACCCTGCAGCTATTTCTGCTGCTTCCGGTTTATCCATATCAGCTACAGTAATAAGAATTGCACCTTCTGCCGGTACATTCATACCTGCAGCTATACAAGCCTTATACAAAGCTCTGGAATATTGATAATCAATGCACATTACTTCACCTGTAGATTTCATTTCAGGTCCTAAGGTAATATCAACATCTGTCATTTTGTTAAAAGAAAATACCGGGGCTTTTACAGCACAGTAATCAGGGAAAAGCTGCAATCCAGGTTTAAATCCTTGTTCTTTTATGCTATGTCCCATAGCACACTTAGTAGCAACATCTACCATGGAGATGCCGGTAACCTTACTCAAGAAAGGAACAGTTCTACTAGAACGCGGATTAACCTCGATAACGAAGACATTACCTTCACGAACAATATATTGAATATTTATCATCCCGTGGACCTCTAAGCCCAAGGCTAACTTATCAGTATAGTCAATAATCGTTTTTATAACATGCTCGCTTAAATTGCGTGGTGGATATACGGCAATACTGTCACCGGAATGAACACCGGCTCTTTCCACATGTTCCATGATGCCAGGAATAAGAACGTCTACGCCATCACAAATCGCATCTACTTCAACTTCTGTCCCCATTAAATAATGATCAACTAACACCGGATGTTCCAGTGACGCTTTAACAGCGCTAGTCATATAGTACTTAAGCTCTTCATCATTATAGACAATTTCCATAGCGCGCCCACCTAACACATATGAAGGACGAACCATAACAGGATAGCCTACTTCATTCGCAGCTTTAATAGCACCGGGAGTATCAAATACCGTATGACCTTTAGGGCGAGGAATATTAACCTCTGTCAAAAGTTCATCAAAACGTTCTCTATCTTCTGCTTTATCTATACTGTCTACACTTGAACCCATAATCTTTATTCCACATTTAGCCAGTGGCCCTGCCAAATTAATAGCAGTTTGTCCACCAAATTGCACAATTACTCCTTCAGGTTGTTCTCTATCAATAACATTTAGAACATCTTCTAAAGTTAAAGGTTCAAAATACAAGCGGTCGGAAGTATCAAAATCCGTACTTACTGTTTCCGGATTATTATTAATAATAATTGTCTCATAGCCTAGCTCTTTCAAAGCCCATACAGAATGTACGGAGCAATAGTCAAACTCAACCCCTTGACCTATACGAATAGGTCCTGAACCTAGCACAATGATTTTTTGACGCTCAGAATCAACCACCTCATCTTCACTGCCATAGGTTGAGTAATAATATGGTGTTTCTGCTGCAAATTCTGCCGCGCAAGTGTCGACCATTTTATAGGTCGGAATAATATTCCATTCCTTACGCATCTTGCGGATTTCTAAATCTTTTTTTCCTAAATAAGCACCAATTGTAACATCAGCAAAACCCATTTTCTTAGCACGACGCATAAGGTCTACGTCCATAGGTCCTTTTTTAATTAACACTTCCATGTCTACAATATTATGCAGCTTACGCAAGAAGAAACGATCTATCTTAGTTATTTGGTGAATGTCTTCTAAAGACTTACCTCGACGGAAAGCCTCCGCAATAACGAAAAAACGTTCATCGTCCACATTTTTTATCTTAGCAAAAACGTCTTCATCTGTTAGTGGTTTTAATTCCGGCATTTCCAAATGAATAAGACCAATTTCTAAAGAACGTACGGCCTTCAAAATAGCAGCTTCCATATTGCGTTCAATAGCCATAACCTCTCCGGTAGCTTTCATCTGTGTACCTAAAGTACGATCTGCATTAACAAACTTATCAAACGGCCAGCGCGGAATTTTAAGTACTACATAATCAAGAGTAGGTTCAAAACAAGCCGTCGTTTTTTTAGTAACAGCATTTTCTATTTCGTCTAAGTTATACCCAACAGCAATCTTGCTGGCCACTTTAGCAATAGGATAACCTGTAGCCTTAGATGCTAAAGCAGATGAACGGCTGACACGAGGATTTACCTCTATTACAATATATTTTTCAGAATCAGGATCCAAAGCATATTGCACATTGCAACCACCTTCAACCCCTAACTCACGAACTATATCTATAGCGGCTGTACGCAGCATTTGCACTTCTCTGTCACTTAAAGTTTGACAAGGTGCTACTACAATACTGTCACCGGTATGTATGCCTACTGGGTCCAAATTTTCCATATTACACACAGTAATGCAGTTGTCTGCAGCATCACGTATTACTTCATACTCTATCTCTTTCCAACCGGCGACACTGCGTTCAATAAGTGCTTGCCCAATAAGACTGTATTTCAAACCTTTATTAGTAATATCATCTAACTCATCATCATTATTGGCAATACCGCCGCCAGTTCCTCCAAGTGTATAGGCAGGACGTACTATGAGAGGATATCCTACTTTTTTTGCAAATTCTTTCGCTGCCGAAACAGTTTCTACAATTGCACTTTCAGGAATTGGCTGATGAAGTTTTTCCATTGTTTCTTTAAATAACTCACGGTCTTCAGCCTTTTTAATACTTGCAATTTGTGTCCCCAAAAGTTCAACATTGTATTCGGCCAATATTCCTTTTTCATATAACTCCATAGCCATATTTAACCCCACTTGACCACCTAAGGTAGCAAGCATAGAATCCGGACGTTCACGTTTGATAACGCTCTCCAAAAATTCTGCATTAATAGGTTCAATATATACGCGGTCTGCAATATGAATATCAGTCATAATGGTAGCAGGATTACTATTTACTAAAACAACCTCCAAGCCCTCTTCCTTCAATGAGCGACATGCTTGGGTTCCTGCATAATCGAATTCGGCTGCTTGTCCTATGATAATAGGACCTGAGCCGATAACTATTACTTTTTTTATACTGGCCTTTTTCGGCATTTTAGCAGCCCCCCATCATTTTTACAAACCGTTTGAATAAATATTCATGACCTGAAGGCCCCGGAGATGCTTCCGGATGATATTGCACACTAAAACTAGGATGATCGAGATATTTGAGACCCTCAATCGTCCCATCATTTAATGATAGATTAGTTATCTCTACATTAATTCCTTTAAGAGAAGCTTCATCTACCATAAACCCATGATTTTGCGAAGAAATTACAACTTTATTTTCCACCAGATCTTTAACCGGTTGGTTAATACCACGATGGCCAAAAAGCATTTTCTTGGTCTTGGCCCCATTAGCCAAACTCATAACTTGGTGACCCATGCAAATACCAAAAATCGGTTTTTTCCCCATCATTTTCTTTATGTTAGCAATTTCAATTTGTAAATCTTCCGGATCTCCCGGCCCATTGGATAAAAATATACCATCAGGCTGCACTGCCAATACATTTTCTGCAGATGTTTCCGCAGGAAATACCGTTAGACGACAGTCAAATTTCATTAAAGATTTTAAAATATTGCGTTTAATACCATAATCTAATACAGCAACATGATATTTGCCTTCACCCATGGTGTAAATCTCTGGGGTGGTAACCTTTGCTACTTGGTCATGCACTTCAGGCGTAGCCAAAAGCTTGTCAATCTCTTCTTGTGGCATATCACTTGGCACAATAACTCCCTGCAATGTACCATAGGAACGAATCTTACGCGTAATAGCACGCGTGTCTACTCCTACTAAGACCGGTACCTTCATGCGCTCTAAGAAATCCGGTAGTGTTTCTTCACTGCGCCAATTACTTGGTTCGTCACACAATTCGCTAACAATAAAGCCTTGATACCAGCACTTATCTGATTGATCAAAAAGTTTGCAGCAACCATAATTACCCACTAATGGATAGGTCATAACTACGATTTGATCACAAAAAGATGGATCTGTTAAAGTTTCTTGGTAACCACTCATACCCGTAGTGAAAACTACTTCGCCTACGGCATTGCGATTGCCATACAAATCTCCTTCATAGACGCTGCCGTCTTTTAAGACCAATTTACCTTTTACCTTGCACATACTACACCATCTCTCATGACGAATTTACCTGCTACCATAGTCGCCACTGCTTTTCCTTTACATGCTTTTCCCTCATAAGGAGTAACCTTGCCTTTTGTATAAAAATTCATACTGTTGACTGTCCATTCCTTGTTGAGGTCGATTATAGTTATATCTGCATTTTTGCCGACTTTTAAACTTCCAGCATTTAATGCAAAAATATTCGCAGGTTCTGTACTCATTTTACCAACAATCTCGTTAATTGTGAAGAGGTTTGTTTGATAAAGTTCAGTTAAAATTACACCAATTGATGTTTCCAACCCACAAAACCCATTAGGAGCGTTCCTAAATTCCACATCTTTTTCTTCAGGAGCATGCGGGGCATGGTCAGTTACAATAGCATTGATAGTGCCATCTTTCAAAGCGGCTCTCAACGCATCAACGTGATCTTGCGAGCGTAAAGGTGGAGAAACTCTAGTTGCCGTACTGTAATTAGCACATGCTTCATCAGTTAGAGTTAAATGATGAACTGTAACTTCACAAGTTATGTTAACGCCACGTTTTTTCGCTTGACGGACAATATCTACTGCCCCTTTGCTCGCAATATGAGCCACATGAACATGCGTTCCCGTATATTCGGAAATAATTGCATCTCTAGCTACCGCAATATCTTCAGAAATTGAAGGTATTCCCGGTACGCCAATACGAGCAGAAACAACACCTTCATGCATATATCCTTCATTATTTAATTCAGTTTCAATATCGTGACAAATAAGAGCCTTATCAAAAGCAGATACATATTTTGCTGCTACCATCATAGTATGAGCACTGTCCACGTAATGACCGTCATCAGAAAACGCTATCGCACCACTCATAGCCATGTCGCCCATTTCCGCTAGTTCTTTACCTTCTTGGCCTTTGGTAATAGCCCCAATAACCTCAACATGAACATAGCCTTCTTTGGCAGCTCTTTCCTTAATTCCACTAACAATTATGGAACTATCTACTACCGGCTTAGTATTAGGCATGCAGGCAATGCGTGTTATTCCTCCTGCAGCTGCTGCCTTAGTGCCTGAAACTATGTCTTCCTTCGCTTCTATCCCAGGTTCACGCAAATGTGTATGCAAATCAACGAATCCCGGCGCTACAACTAAACCCTTAGCGTCAAAAATTTCTTCTGCTTGTTCATTAATTTCTTTTTCCAAAGCTATTATTACGCCATCTTCTACCATTAAATCCATAACCGCATCAAGATTTTGGCTAGGATCTACAATACGTCCGTGCTTAATTAGCGTTTTCAATTTGCTTACCTCCAGTCAACGTTAAGAATAGTAATGCCATACGTACGGCCACGCCATTTTGTACTTCTGTACGAATAGCTGCATTATCACAGTAACCAACTTCCCACGATATTTCTAAACCTCTGTTCATAGGACCTGGATGTAAAACCGTAACATCAGGTTTAGCTAGCTTTAATTTTTCTTCGTTGACACCAAAAATCCTCGCATATTCGCGGGGTGTAGGAAACAATCCTTTTTGTTGTCTTTCCAACTGAATTCTCAAAATATCCACTACGTCCGCGCCTTCCAAGGCTTCTTCAACACGCTTGTGAACCGTAACCCCCAAAGCTTCTATGTCACGTGGCAATAAAGTCATGGGGCCAGCTACATGTACATCTGCGCCCAGTTTTGTCCAAGCAGCTATATTTGTGCGTGCTACTCTACTATATAAAACATCACCTATTATAGTCATCTTTAAATCTTTGAAATTCTTACCTTGCTCTCTAATAGTAAACATGTCTAAAAGGCCCTGTGTAGGATGTGCATGTGCACCATCACCGGCGTTAATTACAACCGGAGTTGCAACCTTAGCCGCATAGGCAGCTGCTCCTTCAAGTGGATGACGCATAACAATGGCATCGCAAGCCATAGACTGCACTGTCAAAATCGTATCGCGCAAACATTCCCCTTTAGCTACACTAGAACTAGAAGCCGTTATGTTTACTACATCAGCTCCTAAATATTTACCTGCTAACTCAAAAGATGTCCTTGTTCTCGTACTATTCTCATAAAAAAGATTAATAATGGACTTACCTCTAAGAGATGGTACCTTCTTAATATCTCTTTTCATAATTTTTTTCATTTCTGTAGCAGTCTGCATGACTAGTTCATATTCTTCCACAGTCATTGAGTCTAAATCCAAAATATCCCTGCCTGACAGTGATGCTGTTGCTTTTGCCATTTTCAAACCCCCAATTCATTTTTCATAAAAAAATACCCATTGCGTCAGCAATGGGTAGAGTTATAACATGTTTATGCTTGTTATAACACTCTTGCTGATTTCGCAGAATCACTTAAAGATGTGTTGTATAACAAATAAAGCCTTCTTGCACATGTGGACAAGAAGGCTTTTAAGAGCTTTATAAAAGTTCCTTTCTTAGTCTCACAGGGCTAGATTAAAGGTAATATTTTGTTGTTAATATATTATCATTCTGACTATAAAATGTCAATTAAAAGTTCTTTTTTTAAACTTTAAACCCTTGCTTTTAAATTTTATTTATTACTAAAATGCAGTGCTAAGGTAACTAAAATACCTACGGCCTTAGGCAAACATTTTTCATTAAAATCGAAGGCCATATTGTGATGCCCTGCAGCCAATGTAGTTCCATACATCATATAATTTGCCTGTCCACCATTTTTTTGTACTCTGTCCATAAAATAAGAACAATCTTCACTGGCTCCTAGGCTAATAAAAGGGACAACTAAGTCAAACTCTCCTGATTCACTAGCAATTTTATAAATTTCTTTGCCCATATCCTCACTTAATTCGCAGGCAGGTGCTCCACCTACCTCCTTAGTTGTAACCTTAACATCATACATGGCAGCAGAAGCTGTAATCATACGCTTAGCTTCTTGCATCATAAAATCATTAATATCCGTATTAGCTCCGCGTGTTTCTAATTTAATTTCACCCACATCAGGTAAAACATTGCGTCCCGTACCTGCGTTTATAACGCCTACATTTATGCGGGAAGCTCCTGCTCCGTGGCGCGAAATAGTGTGCAAGGAAATTGCCGCTTGGGCTGCTGCCAAAAGTGCATTCTTGCCTTGTTCAGGTGCCGCTCCTGCATGGCTGGAAACACCTGTAAAATGAGCGTCCAATTTGCTGGTAGCTAAAAAGCCTCCTGTCATACATACTAATTCATTATCTTTATCAGCATTAAAACCAATGTGTCCTGATAAGAAATAATCCACATCATCGACAATACCGCTGGCTACCATTGCTCTAGCACCACGTACTCCCTCTTCCGCAGGTTGGAAGAAAAATTTAACGCAGCCGGACATTTCGTCTTTACGTTCAGCAATCAGTTTTGCTGTTGCCAACCCTACTGTTACATGTCCATCATGACCACAAGCATGCATACATCCGTCATGCTCTGACCGAAAATTTTCTGCCACCGGCCTATGCTTAGGATCAGTACTTTCCACCACTTCATTGGAATCCATGTCAAAACGCAAGCCCAATATTTTGCCAGGTTTGGCAAAATGCATAACACCCATAACTCCTGTCTTGCCACCAGCCATCTTTGCTACCAAAGCAGGATCCGCACCTTCACTAATTGCCCTATCCATACAGCTTTGTAAGACTTCTTTGCTTGGAACACCCATCATTTCTTTTTCATCCATAACTGCATCGCCCATATAAACTTCATAACCCAAACGAGCTAACTCCGTAGCAACCATAGCTGCTGTGCGAAACTCCGTCCAAGCAGACTCAGGATGTCTATGCAAATCACGCCGACGTGCAGTTAATTCCTCTTGCATACCATATACTTCTTGCCAAATTTCTTTCATAATCTAATCCTCCTTATTTTGCCTTATATAATTATTTTTATAAACAT
Organism: Acidaminococcaceae bacterium; assembly: GCA_029004715.1. GTDB lineage: Bacteria > Bacillota > Negativicutes > Acidaminococcales > Acidaminococcaceae > JAAYAE01. The sequence continues at coordinate 51,688 of JAQVYX010000001.1, forward strand.
TTACTTCAAACATTCTACTCCATGGCAGACTATATTTCCACTTATTTAATTCATAAGAAGTCATATATTTAGAGCTAAAGGCAACAATCCCCTTACTTATAGCCTGCTCTGCCTCAGTTCGTTGCGAAGGCGTCAAGGCCCCGTCAGTCCACTGATTTTTATAAACAAGGTTCTGTCGCACATCCTGACGAACATGTGCTTCATAGGCCCAGTCATCTAAATAACGTACCGTCAGCAAATTATTTTTTTGAGTATCCGTTAAATATTGACGCATAATACCCTGTCCAATGGCGTATCCCAAAGTATTACTAGCAGTATTCCAGCCGGCGTAAGCCCCCAAACTCCAGGCAAGCTTATGCTCTGTCTCAGCTTTTTTAGCCTGTGTTTTCATATTTGTTGCAAATAAAGCTGTAACAAGACCATTGTCAGCACCATTAGAATAAGCAATATCACCGATACTAACATTTTTACCTTGCATAACAAATTTCTCTACCTTGCGAATAAAATTGCTCTTCGCCTTTGTTAATTCATCCGTATTGCTAAGACTTGTAGCCGATAAACATTTACCGTCAGTTGGAGTATTCACTGCCAAAATTAAATCTGCATTTTTTGAGAGGGTAGCTGGGTAGCCACCAGCAGCAATAATATGTCCTCGCAACGTTTTTTTTACTATTACATCTTCATAGGTAGGAACAGTATCAGGGCCTACTCCTTCATTATAAAATGTATAGACTAATGGTGTAGTCTGTTCAATTTTATTTACCGCCCGCGTTAATAGTATCAATCCTAATTGATCAGCACCGGCAAAAAACTTAATTTTCCAGTCAGGCAAATCTTTCATTTCTTCATCAATTTTACGCGCATCTCGATGAGCATCAGAATAAACCGCTGTATCATCCTTGCCTAAAAGAAAATAGTCAAAAGATTCTTCTTTTACTCCAAGTAAAAGATTTTTCGTAACGTTTAAATTAGCTTTTCTCCTAGTGTATAAATCTGCCTGTACTTCTTGAGGAATAACCTTTAGCAACATTTCTAATTGTTTCTTTTCTTTGCTATTTATAACACCCATTTCCTGCTTGTCTTTTAATGCCCCCATTTGAAAAATATCAGCACCATAACGGCTATAATATGCCGGTTCTTCCGGTGCATGACTAGCTCGAGGCGAACGCATAACAGTGCCAAATACATATAGGCGGATATATTTAAATTTCTTTTTGAAATCCAACAACCTTTGTATTCTGTAAGACAAAACTTCCGGGTTCAAGTTATGTGTGCGCGATGGCACTAATCCCCCATAAATCAAGCTATCACTTGAAACTACTGCATCTGTAGCCAAAAGAGCATTATCTTCTAACCATTTATACAGTTTGTCAGGATTACCTGTCCTATTATATGAAGCAATGTATTCTTTAGGAGGGGTTTGAATATCCCAGCCAGCAGCCTTCAAAGTGTTTACTGTATAACTAAAACAAACCGGCCTATCATCAACAGGGATAAATAAAATCTTTTCTTTGGCCTCTGACACAAAAGGCAACAAACAAATTATAGATACGGCTAAAATAACTGTTCTTAAACTTCTCATACACAATTCTCCTCTTTTTACCCAAAAGCCTCTGTTTGTAGAATTCTACAAACAGAGGCAAAACCCTGCATTTTAAACTTATTTAGGATAATTATTGGAATTATTGTCTTTAAGCATAACATCATGAGCGCCACCCTCTACTAAGCTAGTAGCAGAAACAAGGGTTAAACGCGCGTTAGTTTGCAATTCTGTAATATTCATCGCACCACAATTGCACATTGTAGAGCGCAATTTACTTAATGTCAAATTGACATTGTCTTTCAAACTTCCTGCATATGGTACATATGAATCAACGCCCTCTTCAAAAGACAATTTTGAAGCACCGCCCATATCATAACGTTGCCAATTGCGAGCACGATTGGAACCTTCTCCCCAATACTCTTTCATATAGGCACCATTAATATTTACTCTATTTGTTGGCGATTCATCAAAGCGAGCAAAATAACGTCCAAGCATCATAAAATCTGCTCCCATAGCCAAAGCCAAGGTCATGTGATAATCATAAACAATACCACCGTCAGAACAAATCGGTACATAAATACCTGTTTCTTCAAAATATTCATCACGTGCTTTTGCAACTTCTATAATAGCAGTTGCTTGACCACGGCCAATACCTTTTTGCTCACGAGTTATGCAAATAGACCCGCCACCAATACCAACTTTAACGAAGTCAGCCCCAGCTTCTGCTAGAAAACGAAACCCTTCGCTATCTACAACATTACCTGCACCCACTTTAACAGTGTCACCGTATTTGCTGCGTACCCAGTCTAGTGTTATTTTCTGCCATTCGCTATAGCCTTCAGAAGAATCAATGCAAAGCACATCTGCGCCTGCCTCAACCAAAGCTGGGACACGCTCAGCATAATCACGGGTATTAATACCGGCTCCTACTACATGACGTTTTTGTGCATCCAAAAGTTCTAAAGGATATTCCTTGTGAGAAGCATAGTCTTTGCGGAAAACCATATACAAAAGACGACCTTCATCATCAACTACCGGCAAAGTATTAAGCTTATTATCCCAAATAATATTGTTGGCATCGTGCAGACTGGTACTATGCTTAGCAAAAATCATATCTTGAATAGGAGTCATGAACTCAGAAACCTTTGTATCCAAGGACATCCTGCTAACGCGGTAATCACGGCTGGTAACAATACCTACTAATTTACCATTAACCGTACCATCAGAAGTTACTGCAACTGTAGAATGACCGGTTTTTTCCTTTAGTCTCAAAATATCTTTTAATGTGCTATCAGGCTGAATATTGGAATCACTTGTTACAAAACCAGCACGATAACTCTTCACGCGAGAAACCATAGCAGCTTCATTTTCAATAGACTGAGAACCAAAAATAAAGGAAATTCCACCTTCTTTAGAAAGAGCAATAGCCATATTATCATCAGAAACAGATTGCATAATAGCTGACACCATAGGAATATTAAGTGTAAGAGCAGATTGTTCACCTTTTTTAAATTTAACCAAAGGCGTTTTCAAGTCAACATTATCAGGGATACATTCTTTGGACGAATATCCTGGAACTAAAAGATATTCACTAAATGTATGTGCAGGTTCATCATAAATACGAGCCATTTTTCGTCCTCCTTTTTCATAAAAAATATTTTATATAGTTTACCACCAAACAAGTTTAATTACAACAGTTAAACGTAACTTTATTTACAAAAAATCCCGTTGACTAAATTTAATCAACAGGAATTTTTTATCATTAACTTATTTCAAAGCACGCCAAGCAATATCCTTACGATAGTGAGCCTTGTCGAAATGAATTTTCTCTACAGCGTTATAGGCCTTTGTTTTAGACTGAGCAAGAGTTGCGTCCACTGCCGTCACTCCTAAAACTCGACCACCGTCAGTAACTACATTTCCCGTTTCTTCCTTGGTCCCGGCATGAAAAACCACAACATCTTCTAAAGCTCCAGCAGTTTCAAGTCCTTCAATAACTAACCCTTTATGATAGTCAGCAGGATATCCTCCTGAAGCCATAACTACGCACACAGCTGTTTTATCGTACCAGCTTACCATTTCCTCTTTGAGTGAACCTTGAGCGCAGGCTAACATGATTTCTGCCAAATCGCTGCTAAGCAGTGGTAAAACAACCTGAGTTTCCGGATCGCCAAAACGAGCATTAAATTCTACTACTTTTATATCTGAGCCTTTTATCATTAGTCCCGCATATAAGCATCCAGAATATATGCAGCCTTCCGCCTTTAAAGCAGCTATAGTTGGCTTTAAAATGGTTTCAACACATTTTTGTTTAAGTTCAGGAGTAAGCACCGGCGCCGGTGCATAAGCCCCCATGCCTCCGGTATTTGGTCCTTCATCTCCGTCGTTAATTCTTTTATGGTCCTGTGCTGCTACCATAGGCACAATAGTATTGCCATCAGTAAATGCTAAAAGGGAAGCTTCTTCCCCCTCCATAAATTCTTCAATAACAACATGGGCGCCTGCCTGACCAAATTTATGATTGCCCATAATATCGTCAATAGCAGCCAATGCCTCTGCTTCCGTCATAGCTACTACAACACCTTTGCCTGCTGCCAAGCCATCAGCTTTAACAACAATAGGAGCGCCTTTTTCTCTGATATATGCTTTAGCCGTAGCAATATCATTGCATATCTTAAAAAATGCTGTAGGAATATTATATTTATGCATAAGTTCTTTAGAAAAAGCCTTGGAACCTTCGATAGCTGCTGCTGCCGCTGTTGGTCCAAATATAGCTAAACCGTGCTTTTTAAAAACGTCAGCAATACCTTCTACTAAAGGTGCTTCCGGTCCTACTACGGTTAAATCAATTTTTTGTTCTAGTGCAAAAACCGCTACCTTTTCCCAATCACCAAGGGGCAAAGAGATACATTCTGCTATAGCACTCATTCCAGGATTACCCGGTGCCACATATATCTTCTCAACTCTAGGACTTTGCGCCAGTTTCCATACTAAAGCATGTTCACGCCCGCCGCCGCCAATAACTAAAATACGCATTTAAATCCTCCAGCTATTTTATTTTATTTCCTGTAATTGTTTAGCTAAATAAGCACTGATAGCAGCATCATATTCAGAAGTATGAGCGAAGGCTTCCTTGGCTAAAGTCTTTCTTGTAATAATATCAGCATCACCATATTGAGATAACATAGCAATTAAACTGGTATAACGAGCAGGATTAGTAACAATTATTACATCGCGAAAATTTTTGGCTGCTGCTCTAAGCATAGCCGGGCCGCCAATATCAATGTTTTCAATAGCGTCTGCCTCCGTAACATTCGGTTTAGCAATAGTAGCTTCAAAAGGATATAAATTAACCACAACCAAATCAATAGGTTTTATATCATGCTTAGCCAACGCAGCCATATGTTCAGGATTACTGCGTACTGCTAAAATACCACCATGAATTTTAGGATTCAAAGTTTTCACTCTACCATCCATGATTTCCGGAAAACCAGTAACATCGCTAACATAAGTAACAGGTATCCCCGCTTCCTTAATTGCTTTCATAGTTCCACCTGTAGAAATAATTTCCACACCAATTTCATGCAGAAATTTAGCTAATTCCACCACGCCCGTTTTATCCGAAACGCTTACCAATGCTCTTTTAATTGCCATGTAATCACCCCGTTAATATTATTTTTTTATATAGACTTTGCGTCCACAAACTTCTATTTTATCTTCTGCCCAAAGCCCTATGGCCTCTGGCAAAGCTATATGCTCTTGCACTAAAATTCTATCAGCCAGCATATCATGGGTATCACCATCTAAAACGGGCACTACTTTTTGCAAGATAATAGGACCTGTATCCATACCTTCATCTACAAAATGTACTGTGCAACCTGCAACCTTAACACCGTATTCTAGTGCCTGTCCCTGAGCGTCTAAGCCCGTAAAAGAAGGTAAAAGTGCCGGATGGATATTTATGATTTTATGTTTCCATTTAGCAACAAAATCACTGCTTAAAATACGCATAAACCCAGCCAATACAACTAATTCAACGCTAGCCTCTCGCAATGCTGCATCTATCTTATTTTCAAAATCAGTTTTATCTGAACACTCTTTGCGCAAAATAACAACTTGAGCTATGCCAGCTTTTTTCGCTCGTTCCAAAGCAAAAGCATCAGCCTTGTCACTAATTACAATGGCTACTTCTACCGGCATTTTTTTATTCTCTATGTTATCCAATACGGACTGTAAATTGCTGCCACGGCCGCTAGCCAGAACGCCTATTTTATGGTTATTCACCAAAAACTCCGCCCTTCATAATGGTCTTTTTACTACCCTTAACAATTGACCCCAATTCGTAATACGCTTCACCTGCTGTAGTTAAATATTCTCTTAGTGCCTCCACTTCATCAGCACCAACAAGTAAAACCATACCAACACCCATATTAAAGGTTCGATACATTTCCGTCCAAGGAACATTACCCCATTCTTGCAGCTTTTGGAACACAGGTGGAATTTCCCAAGCCCCTGCATTTACTAATGCATCACAATCTTTAGGTAAAATACGGGGAATGTTTTCATAAAAGCCACCGCCTGTAATATGTACCATACCATGCAAATTGAATTTTTCAATCAATGGCAGACACACCGCTGGATATAAACGCGTAGGCGTCAAAAGTTCTTCGCCCAAAGTTTTGCCAAACTCAGGGATTTGCGTTTCTGACTCCATATTCATAACCTCAAAACAAATTTTACGTACTAAAGAATAGCCATTAGAATGCAATCCTGTAGAAGGCAGGCCTAATAAAACATCTCCTGCAGCAACCTTATCACCTGTAATCATCTTGCTTTTCTCAACAACGCCTACGCAAAAACCTGCTATGTCATATTCGTCTTTGGTGTAAAACCCTGCCATTTCAGCAGTTTCCCCTCCAATTAGAGCGCATCCTGATTCTTTGCAAGCTCTTGCTACACCTTGAACAATCTGTGCTACCTTTTCTGCATTAACTTTATCTACCGCAATATAATCTAAAAAGAACAAGGGTTCAGCACCCTGCACTAAAATATCATTCACGCACATTGCCACCGCATCTTGCCCAATAGTATCATGTTTATCTAACATAAAAGCGATTTTTAATTTAGTTCCTACGCCATCAGTACCGGAAACTAAAACAGGTTCTTGATACTTTCCTGAATTTAACGCAAATAATCCGCCAAATCCGCCCAAATCTCCCATAACTTCAGGACGATATGTAGCGCGTACGCTTTCCTTCATAAGTTCAACTGCTCTATTACCGGCATCAATATCCACACCAGAGTCAGCATAAGTAATTTGCTTTTTATCGCCCATTTCCATTTCCCCCTTAGGCTTCTGAATCAAACAAGTATTTTGTTCCTTGGCGTATTACATTCTCTGCATCATCCGGATAACAAGAATCAAAACAGGCATAGCACATATCATTAGGATCAAGGTGCGTTAAAGATTTACGCATCCCCTCCATAGTAATATAGTGTAGTGTATCAGCCTTAATATATTCGCGAATTTCTTCCACGCTTTTTGTAGAGGCAATCAGTTCTTTGCGTACGGAAGTATCAATGCCATAATAACATGGATCAGTAACAGGTGGTGAACTAATACACACATGCACGGCTACAGCGCCTGCATCTTTTAACAGCTGAACTATCTTGCCGCTAGTAGTACCTCTAACAATAGAATCATCAACCATCACTACCGATTTCCCTGCCACTAAAGCGCGATTAGCATTTAATTTTAAGCGCACAGCATTTAATCTTTGTTTTTGCGTAGGTTGAATAAAAGTTCTGCCAATATATTTATTTTTAGTTAACCCTTCCATAAAAGGAATTCCCGCTTCCAAGCCATAGCCAATAGCAGCAGGGGTGCCTGAATCAGGCACGGAAATAACAATATCAGCTTTAATATCTTTGGTTTCCCTAGCTAGTTGTCTTCCCATATTCACACGTGCTTCATAAATACTCTCACCGTCCATGATACTATCAGGTCTGGCAAAATAAACATATTCAAAAATGCAGTGTGCCATTTTTTTAGGTTTCTTTGTGCTATACATAATACTCTTTGGCTCTTTTGTCTCATCTTCTATAACAATCATTTCTCCTGGTGCCACATCACGCACATACTTGGCTCCCACTAAATCTAAAGCACAAGTTTCAGATGCTACAACCCAGCCGTTATCAGTTTGCCCGAGACACAAAGGTCTAAAACCATAAGGATCGCGGAAAGCAATCAGCTTATGATCATTCATAATTAAAAGTGCAAAAGCACCCTCTATTTGATTAGCAGCATCCGCTACTCTCTCTTCCAGCTCGTGCTTGCGAGATCTGGAAATAAGACTTAAAACAACTTCACTATCAATGGTAGTTTGAAAAACAACTCCATCTTTAGCCAACTCTGTACGTAATTTTACCGCATTAGTCAAATTCCCATTGTGTGCCAAGGACAAATTGCCCCCATCATAATAAACCTTTAACGGTTGAACGTTATAAGCCATGCTAGCACCGGTAGTAGAATAACGCACATGCCCTATAGCAATATTTCCTTCTAAACCGCTAACGCCGTCCTTAAATACTTCGGCAACTAAGCCCATGCCCTTTTTGATATGCATGTTTTTGCCATCGCTCACCGCAATACCGGCACTTTCTTGTCCTCTGTGCTGCAAAGCATACAAACCCCAATAAGTATTTAATGCTACATCCTCTTTATGGGATAAAATACCAAAAACGCCGCACTCTTCATGCCACTTGTCTTCTTGCAATTCAATTCCTCGCACAATTTTTTCTCCTTATCCCAAATTATTTAATTATTGGTTGTTTTCGGAACGAACTTTGGCCAATTTCTCGCCTTTAGCCAAAACCTCTGCTTGCATTTTTCTTCTATCTGCCGCCATTTTCTCTACTAATTCCGGATACTTGGTTGCTAAAATTTGTATAGCAAATAAAGCTGCATTTTTAGCGCCATTAATAGCCATAGTAGCCACCGGAATACCCGAAGGCATCTGCACAAAACTTAAAAGTGCGTCCATACCGTTTAATGCCGTAGCATTAATAGGAACACCAATAACAGGAACAGTAGTATAGGCAGCAATAACGCCACCTAAATGTGCTGCCGCACCGGCTGCAGCTATAATAACTTCTACGCCTCGAGCTCTTGCCCCCGCCGCAAATTCATGTACTAAATCAGGCGTTCTGTGAGCTGATGCAACTAAGACTTCAACTTCCACGCCAAATTCTTTTAATGTTTTTTCGGCCGGCTCCAAAATTGGCCAGTCAGAGTTACTGCCCATAATAATAGCAACCTTCATGAATTTTCCCTCCAAAAATAGAAAATCCCAAGAGTTTTCGCTCTATAATTTTACAGCTAAAATTGCTCTCAGGTCTTCCTTCGTAAATATTATTACATTTATAGTACACATTAATTCTACCAATAGGCAGGTTTTATGTCAATGATTCTCTGAACTTTTTACCACCTATTCACAATTTTGTTCGGTTTTTCTCTGAAAACACACAATGTTAACTTATGACCATGAATAACACCGACCTGATACCTATAGAACAAAAGATAAAAACAAACCCTATACCCCTGAATCTTATAGAAATGAGCGTCGTCCCCGCCGCAGTTTACAATGAAGTAGAAGCAATGTTGTTTTTCGCTTCGGATAACCAAAAGACCGTTTCCGGTGAAGCTGCCGTCAAGGAATTTCCTTCTGGAGTTGGAATGATAGCTTAGAGCAGAAAAAACAGTTTAGCTTATAATTTTCATGGCTTATTGGGCAAAATTACAAGTTAAAAAGCCGTATCCGAAATTAATTCGGATACGGCTTTTTTATAACAAAAAATCATTTAGAAACTAAATCAATTACATCCTTAGTAATATCTTTTCCACCGGTAACAACAGCTGAAGCATCTAAGATGGTAGTTAAACCTTGAGTTTTTGCCACTTTATTGATAGCTGCCAAAATCTTCTTTTGAATCGGTCCCATTAACTCATCTTCGCGTTTAGCTATGCGTTGTGTTAATTCCTTGTCCAATGCCCTCTTACCATTATCATCCAGGCTTGCTACTTTAGAATTGAACTCTTCTTGGGCCTTTTTTTGTTCAAGGCCAATAGCAGCTTTAACAGTGCTAATATCCGGATAACTAGAAAAAACTCGTTGCACATTTACGAATCCAATATTATCAGCCGCAAATGCCGTTTTTGGAGAAAAAGCACCTGTGAATCCCACACATACCAAAACTGCCACTAATAAAGATAAAATCTGTCTCTTCACTTAAATCATCCTCTCGAATTTACTCTAAATTATTGCTGCACCCCTTGAGCACTCATACGAGTATATCATTTTACATCTTTTCTATCAAGTCCCACAATGTGAAAATACTGCAAATTTCATTGTAAATATGCCAAACACTGTTATAATTATGGTGAATAACACATAACGCTAAGGAGTATTATTATGAAAAAACTTCTATGGATTATAGCCATCTGCTTACTTGCCTTTGGCCTTTATAAACAAGACTATTTATCCGTACTACAAAAAGCAGCTGTAATTTGTCTGGAGTGTGTTGGCATTGGTTAAAAAACGAAGTATTGCGCAATTTCTAACAGCTCTTGTATATAACGGCAATCTTCCCGGTTTTATGCAGGGTCGAATTTGGCAAGGAAGTTCAAAACAAATTTGTGTACCAGGTCTTAACTGTTATTCTTGCCCAGGAGCCTTAGGTGCCTGTCCCATAGGATCCTTACAAAGCTTTATGTCCGGAGCTGTATTACGCTTTCCCTTCTATGTTCTAGGTCTTTTAATACTTTTCGGTTTGATCTTAGGAAGACGAATTTGTGGATGGCTATGCCCTTTTGGACTTATACAAGAACTTCTCTATAAAATTCCCACACCAAAATTTTCTAAAAATGCCTTAACTTTAAAACTCACTTATCTTAAATACATAATTGGCATGCTATTTGTTCTAATTATCCCCTTGGTTTTTTTTGCCTGGAATGGCGTTGGAATTCCTGCCTTTTGCAAATTTATTTGCCCCGCTGGTACTTTAGAAGCAGCCATTCCTTTAATTACTCTTAACGCTGACTTACGTAATGGCCTAGGCCTCCTATTTGGTTGGAAATTCCTATTAATGCTTTTTACTATACTAATCAGTATTTTCGTGTACCGTCCTTTCTGCCGCTTTCTTTGTCCTTTAGGTGCTTGGTATGGTCTCTATAATAAATTAGCTATATTTGGCATACAAGTAGATAAAGTGAAATGTATAGGCTGCAATGCCTGCGTTAGAAACTGTAAAATGGACTGCCAAGTAGTAGCAGATCGTGAATGTATCAATTGCGGTGAATGTATTAAAGCTTGTCCTACAAAAGCCATTAGCTTTAAACAAATTAAATAAAGGAGTGTTACCATGATAAAAAAAGTTTTTTTAGGAATTCTTATTTGCCTAGTAGTTGTAGCTGGAGGAATTTACTATTGGCTAAATTCTGCTCACAAAGCTGATGTAAACAATGAGCATAAACCCGCAACTATGGTCACAACTATAGCACCAAATTTAAACCTAACAACTCTTACCGGAAAACAAGTAACATTGTCTAATATAAAAGGCAAACCTATCTTCTTGAATTTTTGGGCTACTTGGTGCCCGCCCTGCGTTGAAGAAATGCCCTTTATTAGCGAACTCTACTCTGAATATAAGGATAAAGTGAACTTTGTCATGGTCAGTGTAGATAATGCCGACAGCAAAGACAAAGTAAGTAAATTTATTGCCGATAAAGGTTTTCTTTTCCCTGTTTATACTGCTGAGCAGGCCGATGTTTACAAAACATACAACGTACAAGGCATCCCTACCACTTATATTATTGATGCCAACGGCAATATAGCTAAAAAGCATGTTGGTGGCATGACAAAAACTGAACTCAAAGCATTATTGGATAAAGCTGTAAAAGAAAAATAACTTAAACTTTTAATATGCTCGAAATTTGCAATAAAAAACAGACCATCCCCTAAAATTTTAGAGGACGGTCTGTTTTTTTATTTAACTAGCGTGTATCCTGCATCCGCAATAACTTTTGCGAACTCCTCAGTAGCTATATTTCTTACCGCAGTAACTTTAGCCTTTCCACCTTCTAAATCAACTTCCACTTCCATTACACCTTCCATCGCACTAAGTGCATCATGTACATGCTTTTGGCAATGTGCACACATCATACCTTCAATTTTCAATTTTGTTTCCATTTTTATTTTCTCCTTACTTTCTTTGTTTTCATTTATAGTAACACTGTGTTCAATATGGAAATAACGCAAGCGCAAAGCATTTAAAACTACACAAACACTGCTCATGCTCATTGCCGCCGCACCAAACATAGGGCTTAATTTTAAACCAAATTCCGGATACAACAGCCCTGCAGCTAAAGGTATTCCAATCATATTATAGAAGAAAGCCCAAAAAAGATTCTGCTTAATGTTGCGCATAACCGCTTTGCTAAGTCTAACAGCGCTAACCGCATCTAACAAATCATTACGCACTAAAACTGCATCAGCACTTTCTATAGCTACGTCAGTACCGGCACCAATAGCGATGCCTAAATCTGCTCTTGCCAATGCAGGCGCATCGTTAATCCCGTCACCAATCATAGCAACCTTATGTCCAGCAAGCTGCAGCTTTTCAATGTGCTTAGCTTTATCTTCCGGCATAACGCCGGCAATAACCTCTGGAACCTGTAGCCGCTTGCGTAAAGCTTCCGCGGTCCTTTTATTATCGCCTGTAAGCATTACAACATTGATATTCATATCTTTAAATAATTTTATAGCTTCTTTGCTAGTAGCCTTTTCTACATCAGCAACAGCTATTATTCCCAAAAGTTCCTGCCCTCTAGCAAAAATCAAAGGAGTCTTCCCTTCATCTGCTAAATCATTAATTTTTTGCTTTACACTAGTAAGATTTACGCCCTTTTCTGTCAGCATAACCTCATTACCGGCAAAATAAGTCACACTATCTTTAATTGCTTGAATACCGCGACCAAAAATAGTTTGAAAATCCTGCAATAGTTGAGGCACTATCTCTTTTTGCCTAGCATGTTCTATGATAGCTTCTGCCAGAGGGTGCTCGCTGCCCTTTTCTATTCCGGCCGCAATACTAAGCAGTTCTTCTTTACCTATTCCAACAGGGATTACATCCGTCACCCTTGGTTTCCCCTCAGTTATAGTTCCTGTTTTGTCCATAACTACAGTGTCAATACTATGAGCAATTTCCAAAGCTTCTCCAGACTTAATAAGTATACCATTTTCTGCGCCTTTACCTGTCCCCACCATAATAGCCACTGGAGTAGCAAGTCCCAATGCACAGGGACAGGAAATAACGAGAACGGAAATACCTATGGACAGGGCAAATTCAAAGCTAGCCCCTGACATTAACCACCCAATCGTCGCCATTAACGCTATTAGCATAACGATAGGAACAAATATTCCTGCTATTTTGTCCGCTAACTTAGCAATAGGAGCTTTGCTACCACTTGCTTCATCTACTAGTTTTATTATTTGGCTAATTGTGGTATCGTCTCCCACCTTTTCAGCCCTAAATTTAATAAACCCATTTTTATTAATAGTCGCTGCTACTACCTTATCCCCTGTATGTTTTTCCACCGGAATGCTTTCTCCGGTAATAGCGGCTTCATCTATACTGGTTTTCCCTTCAACAATAATCCCATCAGCAGCTATGCTTTCACCTGGTTTAACTAATACAATATCACCTACCACCAACTCTTCAACAGGCACAATAACTTCTTGCCCTGCTCTTTCAATTGTTGCCGCTTTAGGCGCTAAATTCATGAGCTTTTCTATGGCCTCACTAGTTTTCCCCTTAGACTTGCTCTCCAAAAACTTCCCCAGAGTTATAAGTGTTAAAATCATCCCTGCAGATTCAAAATATAAATCTGCACTGTATTGGTTCACTAACGCAATATAACCATGGCCCAGTCCATAACCTATACGAAATATAGCAAATACACCATAAAATGCTGCGGCCCCTGATCCTACAGCAATAAGAGAATCCATATTAGGGGCACCCTGTAATAGATTTTTAAATCCGATTGTATAATATGTTCTATTTAAATACATAATAGGTAAAACTAATAATAACTGTGTAAATGCAAATACAAGTGCATTTTCGCTGCCGTCAAAGGTGCTTAACATAAAAGTTGGTACCGTTAGCCCTAAAATACTACTTAGCATTTTGTGCATAGAAATGTACATCATAGGAATAAGAAATATAAATGACCATAGCAAGCGCGCCTTCATTTCCCTTATTTCTTCCGCAGCAATATTTTGCGCGCCTTTTTTCCCCTTATCTACTACTTGGTTACCGGTGGCTAAACTCGCACCATAACCTTCTTTTTCGGCAGCTTTAATAATGTCAGCGCTACTTATAATACTTTCATCGTAAGTAATTTGCATACTATTTGTAAGCAAATTAACGCTAACCTTATCCACGCCTTGTAGTTTCCTCTCGCACTTTTCGACACGCGAAGAACAAGCTGAACAACTCATACCTGTTATAATATACTTTTCTTTTTTCATACTAACACCTTATTTCATTAGCTTTTGCAACGTTAAACAAAGCTCATCTACCACTTCATCTTTACCTTCTCTAATATCATTCACTACACAAGACTTAATATGCTGAGCCAAAAGTTTCTTATTAAAAGAATTAAGGGCACTCGATATAGCACTGACTTGCGTCAAAATATCTACGCAATATCTATCCTCTTCCAGCATGTTTTTTATTCCGCGGACTTGCCCCTCAATGCGATTTAGTCTGGTAAGCAAATCTTTATATTCTTTACCATCCTTGTCACGAACTTTTAGCTTACAAGCACAGTTAGGACAACCCTCTTGTTTTATTCCATCATTATTTGTTTTACTCTCATTTATTTGCATTTTAGCTCCTCCAGTATACCCCCCATAGGTATATACTTATAATATAACTAACCAGCGTTTTTGTCAAATAAAAACTAGCCATAAACCATATACTATAATGGCTTATAACTAGTTCACGCTTCTTTTATATTTAATTTTATTTATCAAGGGAATTCGCTTTCATTAAGATAGTGATAATAATATACAGTCAGCATAACCATCAAAAAATAAAATAGTAGTTCGCCTAATTCTTCTACTGTTTCACCTCTATACCCAGAAAATATCCAACCATGATCGCCAATTAACGAAAATATAACACCAATAAAAACTAAACAAAAATGGGTCTTCGGCACAGGCACTCTGAAAAGTATTGTCTTCCATGGTATAGTGAAAATCATTCCGATAACAATCATAGCTATAAAAATAGCTATAAAGATATTAATCAGCGTATAATGAGGAACTTGGCTCATAGCTATAAACTTCGGCCCGTCTTCCGTCATTTTTGTCTGAAAAAATACTCTTCCCCAACTAAGTTCTCGGCACATTAGCAACAAAAAAAATCCACTTGCAGTTAACCACATGTAGTGAATTTTATCTTGATAAGATTTTTTGTAAAATCTAAATGCTACTAACCCACCTAACAATAAAATGATTACTTGCAAATTTTCCAAAAATCCATTTTCCCAACTTATGGTTTTAGGTAAAAAATAAGACATCGGTACTATCATTATAGTAAAAATAATACCCACATATCCAATAAAATCAAAATAGTAAATTGCAATAAGAAGTTGCACAACCTATTAAAAATTAATTAAGTCGCATAAATGCGATCTAGTTCCTTCTCAAACAATTCGTTTGGAGTTCGGTAGCCGAGTATCTTCCTGGGTAAATCATTGGTCCAGTCGCCAGCAAAATATATTTCATCTTCACTGTATTGGTTAATTGGCTTTCCCTTTGTTACAAAACGCCTGAGAAGACCATTACCTCTTTCGTTGCTGGGACGTTCCCATGCGGAATACGGGTGAGCAAAGTAGACCATCACAGTTGTATCTTGTTCTATAGAAGATAGGTCGGCAAATTCGCTGCCGTTGTCAGCAGTTATGCTCTTAAATACTTCGCTAAACTTGGTACCATACCATTTCTTTAAGTAAGAAACACCAGATGCAACTGCAGTGGTTGTCTTGCCTGCAATCTGCAAGGCAATGTATTTCCGGGTAACTCGCTCTATTAGGGTGAGAACAACCTTGTCATCTTTGCATTTACTGCCAAGAACTGTGTCAATCTCCCAATGACCGAATACCTTTCGGTCAAGAACACTGGACGGCCTTTCATCAATGCTGCGGCCCAGTTTCTTGAGGTGCTGGCGTACTCGGGCTGCCTTAGTGTAGCGCTTTACCTTAAGAGGAAGATCGATGTTGCGAATTTGGAGCAACATTTCATCCACATAGTTGTAAAGCGTCTTAGTGCAGATCATCTGTTCAGTTGGAAACAAGTGGTGAAGTTTGGCATAGCCGGTACATGCATCCAACGACCATTTGTGATACCGGACTTGGTTGTTTACCCATTCCACGAAAGGACTAACGATAAAGCGTTTGGATTTGGTGACACTATTTCTATGCTTGGCTTCATAATCTTGCTGGGCACGAGCAGCTCCGTAATTATCTGTTTTTGGATGTGCACCACGTTTCTTCTCATTACGGATAGTATTCGGAGAACAGTTGAGCATCTTAGCTAACTGCCGAAGCGAAAGCGTCTGTCCTAGTCTTTTGGCTGTTCGCAGAATGCCTTGCAGTTCACTGCGATTCTCTTTAGAAAAATGTTTCCCTTTTTGATGATATGTGTTATCTTTAGGGTAATCCATGGCGATTATCCTCCTTGTTTAGATGTTGTTGGTAACTTTATCTTAACAGGAAAGATCTCACCATGGATTTTTAATTTTCAGATGTGTGCAAGTTCATTTTACAATGAGCCATAAAATCAAAATTAGCTTTATTCCATTTTAAAAACCTGAGCATATGCTTATTACCCTCTTCAATGTAAATATAATTACAGATACACACAACATGTTACTCCTTTAATAACCATTTTGCAAGAAAGAATCCTATTTGCTTCTTTGCACTTAATAAAAAACTGTGTTCCTTATATAATACATAATAATCGCAACTATTTATTTCTTTATATTTATTTCATCAATAAGTGAGCCATCTTCTTTAACCGCACGAACATATAATCCAACAGCAGTCACTTCCATGGTCAAATAGTTTGGTTGCTCCACTGGGTTATAAAATACAGAGCAGTACCGGTCAGCAAAACGACTGCAACTAATACTCCAATTAATGTCTTTTTCACGGATTATTTCTTTCCTCTAATGCATTTCATTAAAGTTAGCCTTACCCTTTGCTTTGTTTTAGTTTTCAAACTATAAGTCTTATTGCTTTTTCATTAGCTTATCTTCAAATTCCATAAGGCATTCTTCATAACCATCAATTTTATGGTCAAGCATAGCCAGCACCTTTTGCATTTCCTTAATTCTAGCTGCCAGTTCTATACGCTGGTCTAGTAACAGTTTTTTACGTGCTTTAATAGTTACTTTCCCTTCTTGAAACAGCTTTACATATTCTATTAAAGTCTCAATGGTAAGTCCAGCCCCGCGCATACATTTGATAAAGTTAACCCACTGGCAAGCTTTCTCATCGTAATCCCTTAGTCCACTCTTTTTACGCGGCACAGTGGGGATTAGCCCAATCCGCTCATAATAGCGCAATGTATCAGCAGAAAGCCCATATTCTTTACTTACCTCAGAAATGTTCATAATAGCTCACCTCTTTATAGTGATATTGTAATGCATTTGCTAACCACTATCTCATTTTTTATTTATTTTTCAAAAGTTTTCGCTACTTTTTTAAGCCACTTTATTATTTCAATATGCTGTGGACAATGCTGCTCGCACTGTTTGCAACCAATACAATCTGAGGCTTTGCCATGTTCTTGCGCATAATTTAGGTAATATAACGTATGAATAGAAAACGGTCTAGGAGGCTCTCTCTTCTCTGCATTATATAAGGCGAAGTAATTAGGTATTAATATCTTCTTAGGGCAACCTTCTACGCAATATTGGCATGCTGTACAAGGTATGGCGATATTTTTATTGATGATGCTGACTGCTTTTTTTATAAGCGAAAATTCTTCCATTTTTAGCGGTTTGAAATCTTGCATATAGCTTGTATTATCTTCCATCTGTTCCAAAGAAGACATCCCACTTAGCACCATAATGACATTATCATGACTAGCGGCAAAGCGAATGGCCCAAGAAGGAACCGACATTTTCGGTTGAAGCTCTTTAAATAATTCTTCCACTTCGTTAGGCACTTTAGCCAAAGTTCCACCTTTAACAGGCTCCATAACAATAACCCGCTTATTGTGCTTAACAGCAACATCATAGCATTTATGCGACTGAATCGTATCCGTATCCCAATCCAAGTAATTGATCTGCAACTGTACAAAATCCACTTCCGGATGTGCAGTTAATATCTCATCCAACAATTCTGCTTTATCATGGAAAGAAAAACCTATTTCTTTTACCTTACCTTCAGCTTTTTTCTTTTGGATAAAGGAAAATACATCTAAACGTTGTGCAATAGCATAATTAATTACACCTAAATTGTGCGCAAGGTAATAATCAAAATAGTCAACGCCACATTTCTCTAATTGTTCGTCAAATATTCTTGGTAAATCTTCTTTTTTTGTCAAAAACATTGTAGGCATTTTTGTAGCTACTGTGAACTCACTTCTCTTGTGCCTTTTTACAAGTGATTCCCTTAATGAACGCTCACTTTCGTAATCATGATACATATAAGCAGTATCAAAATAGGTGAACCCTCTTGCCAAAAAGGTATCCACCATTTTGTTTAATTGGACAAAATCAATACTTTTAGCATCCTTTGCTTTCAATAATGGTAACCGCATAAACCCAAAGCCTAATTTTTTCGTCATAGTTTTTCCCCCTGCTACTTGTACTGAATGAAATCGATTTTTTAGTAAAATTACACTAGGTTTACTATACAGCATGGAGTTAACTCCATGTCAAGTTTAATTTCTCTAAACCACATGAAAACAACACCTCTAAACTTTTTTATCTTACTTTGCGGGCTAGGCAACGCCATAGTACTTTGTTAAGTTCGTACCTTGCCATATTTTCTTCTTTATAGAACAAAAGCTGCCATGCTTGCCAAAATTTTTCTATGTCATGTTTGTCGAAAAACCTTTTTTGGCGCCCATCTTCTGTTTCATAAAAATGCTTTTCTATTTCTTTGCCTTGTCCGGCACCATGATTTTGGTCATGAATAGAATTAACTCTAAAAAACAAAAGCCCCTGGGGCTTTAACACTCGCCAAATTTCCGCCAATATCTTGCCCGTTACTTCTTCACTAAAATAATGTAAAGATAAATCAGCTATAACAATATCCGTAAAATTATCTGCAAAGGGTAACCCTTTTGTCATATCAAAACATTCAACCTGTTTAACCTGTAGAAATCTACTTTTAATATTCGCGACGGCCATTTCAGCAAAATCGCAGGAAATAACCTCTTTACCTTTTTCTAATAAATATTTAGTATTATTACCCGCTCCACAGCCTAGATCAATAATAGGGGTCTTGCAAGCTTGAAGTTCTTTTTCATAACTATCCAACCAATCATCGTAAACTATCTCATCATTTCCACGCTTGGCAAATTCGCTATTCCAGCGATTTTTGGCAATTTCTTTAGCATTCATAATAAACTCCTTGGTATTATTTTCCCAATAATTAGTGTAAAATTATTGATGTTTTTTATTGCATAATAGCCCTAATTGCACTATATTATTTCAAATTATACCACGGATGTTCATTCCCAGACAAAAAAACACTATCTTAACAAACTGTTAAGATAGTGTTTTGAATTTATTTGTTTTTATTTACCGCCAATTAGAGCACCAAACAAGATGCTGCCTATGACAAGCACAATACCACCGCCAAGACGGGACGAAAGTTGTGCATACGCAATAAGTCCCATTCTCTTAGAAGCTCCCAATACTGCTAAATCACCTGAACCGCCACGATTAGCCATACAAAGACCGGCAGTAATGGCAGTATCTATAGGATAGAACCCTATTAGTTGTCCAACAACAGCTGAGCCAAAAATTGCACCAAGAACAATTAGTAATGCAATTACTACATTGGTAAGAGTAATAGCCGCAACAAGTTCGTGAATATTGGTATCTACACCAACACCTACCATAATTACAAGTATCATGTTAGTAATCATAAAAGATTGTAGTCTCTTAGCTGCTGCCTTAGTCCTTTCGGGGATTATGCCTGTTGCCGCAACTATTGCTACGAAAACAATCATATAAGCAAAGGGATGGATGGCAACACCAAATATTTTAGGCAAAATCGTCTTAGCAAATAATCTTCCTAAAGCATAGAAGCCTACAGTTAAGAAAAATGCGCCCCCCAAATCTTCTAAGCTCGGAATCACTTTATTTCCTGTACTTTCTTCTTCAATACCTTTTTTAATTATTGTAGTACCATCGCCTGTCCAGTCTGTTTTAACCTTACCAAGCTTATTTAGAAGTGCAGCTGTTAGTATGGCAAAAATATTGGCAATAGTCAAAATAGTAATAGCAAAAGTATAATAATGTGCAGCTTTATCTCCTGTTACTGTCTCATATATCTGGCTAAGAGGCACAGCACCAGCACCATTACCACCCCCCATTATAGGAAGAACGTAGTTCAAAAGAATAAGTTTTGGCGAAATTCCAAATACTAATCCACCAGCTATTCCCAGAATTGTAGCCCCAATTAAGCCGCCAAAAATTGCTGGGATATAACCTGCGAATGATTTGATAAGCAATTTTCTGTCTAAGGCCAAAATTGAACCGGTAATTAAGAAAATAATAAAGAACGTTAGGAAATTAACTTTACTACCCATAACTACGGCTCCAATAGAAACCGCGTATTTCTGTGGGACAATATGGTAGGTGAATAATACTGCAGATGCTAAAAATGTTAGTACAAGACCGCCGCCAATGTAATCATTCCAAATGGGAATTCTCTCACCAATTTCGTTACAAATAATACCAATTGATAACATTAGGGCGAACGCGCCTGCTAAATCAGTTGTTAAGGCACCGGTAGCCGCAGACACAATAACAATAAGCATTATTGCACCACACAACCACCATTTTAAACCAAAGGGTGTGAATTCCTTTTTTCCCTCTTCCATAATAAGCCTCCTCGCTGAATATATACTTAAGCAGGTTCTAAGATAGTACAGAAAATCAGCACCTGCTTATTTAATATAAAATCTCTTTTATTTTAAAACATATTTTGCCGGTTTACGCACAACATCAATAATCGTACCATCGCGATATTCAACCAAAGCAACTACCTTGTCTTCAAATTTGGTCTCCTCAGGTTTGCCAGCCAAAGCATAGGCCTCATCCCGCAATTCTTCAATAGTATACTGTTTTAGAGGGCAGTTTTTTAGAGCTTCCATTAAATCCTGTCTTCTAGGATTTACAGCATAACCTACTTCTGTTACAAAAATATCTACGGTTTCTCCCGGAGTTGTCACCGTCAATACCCTATCCCTTATTGAAGATAAGCGTCCTTTACGAACAAGGGGAGCCATAACTACTGTACATTTGCTACCGGCAGCTGCATCCACATGTCCGCCTGGTGCACCACGCACCACACCGTCGACACCCGTGATTACATTAACGTTAAAATCAACATCAATATCCAAAGCGCCTAGCATAACATAGTCCAAACGATTTACGTAGGCTCCTTTGTTAAAAGGATCGGCATATTCGGAAGTGCTAATTTCAAAATGCCCGGGAGTTTTGTGCACTGATTCTACAGAAGCAAAATCAAAATCTTGGGAATCCATAATAGCCCCTATAAAACCTTCCTGTAATAAATCAACCATGGGTTTCGTACAACCGCCTACAGTAAAGCCAATTTTTATTCCAGCTTCTTCCAGCATAGGCCGCAAAAACCTAGTTACGGCAAGAGAT
The DNA here is from genome assembly GCA_029004715.1 of Acidaminococcaceae bacterium. Classification (GTDB taxonomy): domain Bacteria; phylum Bacillota; class Negativicutes; order Acidaminococcales; family Acidaminococcaceae; genus JAAYAE01. The sequence continues at coordinate 73,214 of JAQVYX010000001.1, forward strand.
GGTCCCCCACCGCCTGTTTGGAAAGAAAATCCATCTTTAAAATAGGGCGTATATTTCATAAGAAGTGCAGCATTTTCGGCTAAAATAAGCTCCCTAGGGTTTTCGGTCATGCGCATTGTGTGATTAGCAATTTTTTCCGAATCACCAATTTTATCTACTACCACAACATAATCAACATCACTGCAACTTATGCTAGCAGGTACATTGGGAAAGGGAACTAATGTATCTGTAACGATAACAACCCTATCAGCATATCTAGCATCTACCTGTCCGTAGGAAAGGACACCGCAATCGGAAATGCCTCCCTGTCCGCAGGCATTACCATAATCATCACTTGTCGGTGCTCCAAGAAATGCTACATCGATATGAACTGCGCCTGACGCAATTGCAGCCGCCCTGCCGCCATGTGAGCGTATATAAGCTACATTTTTCAATTTTCCATCGGAGATTGCCTTGCCTATCTTACCCCGCAATCCACTAGAGGAAATGCCTGTAATAACGCCACTTTCCATCAATGGAACCAAAGCATCATGTGCAGTTCCCAAAGATGTTGCACATATCATTATATCCTTAATGCCCAATTCAGCAATCGCCTGCATAACCATGCAAACTACATAATCTCCGTCACGAAAATGATGATGGAAGGAAACCGTCATGCCATCTTTTAAACCACAAGCTATAATAGCTGCTTTTAAATCAGGTAGTACTTTACTATGGTTAGGATCACTTACAGCGACTGTTTTACTAGCGACTTTATGATAAACCTTCTTGTCAAAAGCAAAAGCACCTTGAAAAACTTGTTTGCCGTCTTTAAGAAATTCATCGGGGATCTCCCGTCCCACGTTGTTCTTCATAAATATCATTCCCCCTTGTCCGCGCCTGCAGCTTTTGCAAGAGCCATAATACGTTTTGCGCCTTCAAGCATAGCAACATCAATCATATCGTCTCCTACCATAAATACGCCAACGCCTTCTTTAGCCTCATTACTCAATTTGCTAATAATGCTTTTAGCCTTTTCAATTTCTGGAACGGTAGGTGTAAAAACTTTATGGATAATAGGAATCTGTGACGGATGAACAACAGATTTACCATCAAACCCCATATCATAAATAAGATTGGTATCTCTCTCAAGACCTTCATAATCTTTAACTTTAGTATGTACCGTATCATAGCATTGAACACCGGCAGCCCTAGCCGCTAATACCAATTGTGCTCTGGCAGCATAAAGTTCAGCTCCATCGTCGCGGCGACGTGCATGCATGGAACGCATGAAGTCTCCTGCTCCGATAGAAATACCGAAAATCCTCTCAGAAGCTATACTTAATTCATAGGCATTACGTACTCCTAAAGGAGTCTCAATGGCAATCTGCAAAAGAGTACTGCCGATAGGCCTATTAAATTCTTGCTCAGCTTTAAGAACTTGTTCCTCAACGATTTCAACATCGTGCGCTGTCTCGCACTTAGGTATACGTATACCATCACAACCTGCGGCAACTGCAGCTCGTATGTCCTCTTTCCAAAAAGGAGTATCAGCTCCATTAATGCGTACTAAACGCTCTATTCCTTTATAATCAACATATTTTAAAACATGATACAAGGCAACTCTGGCACTATCCTTTTCGCTTACAGCCACCGCATCTTCAAGATCAAAAATAATAGAATCTGGGGCATATATATAAGCATCTCTTATAGAACCGGCGCGTTGAGTACTTAAAAACATCATGGTTCTTCTTAAACGATTTTTACTACTCATTATAAATCCCCCCATGGCAAATTCTCTTTCATATCTGCGGCACGAAATATAGCTGTAACTAATCTCGCACGTATAGTTTGGTCAACTGCTCCTTTGTCTTTTACAATAACCTTAGCATCAGTCACCTTTAATCTGGAAAGAGTTTCCAAAATTGATTTTTTAATAGATTCGCCATACAGGACTAAAACCTTGCTAGTTATTTCCAATTCCAGCTTCCCAGTTCCAGGCGATACTTCTACAAAAACATCTCCGGACTCTTCCGTGCCACCAACAGCGGCATGATTTAGTTGCATATTAACACCCTCTCTTCGCTATTATTTTACTGCTCGTACTAGCGTTTTAAAAAGTCAGACTTTTCTTACATTTATTATAAAGTTTGCAGTAATTATAAGTCAAATTGATAAATTTGATATATAATATAAGTAAAATCTTATACAGTATGGGAAGGTGTACTAATCATGAATTTACGGCAGGCGAAATATATGGTTGCAATTTATAAAGAAGGACAAATTTCCTTAGCAGCAAAAAAACTGTTTATATCCCAATCAGCTTTAAGTCAGATTGTAAAGAATATTGAAAAAGAATTCGGTGCCACATTATTTAAACGCACAACGCCAATTACACTAACTAGTGCCGGAAACATCTATATTAAAACAGTACAGAAAATGCTGATGTTGGAAGAAGGGATGGAACGTGAAATGGAAGAAATCACTGCTGAATGCAGCGGTACTTTACGTGTAGGATTTCCCACAACATATGCAAAGATATTTTTACCAACACTTTTCCCTTTGTATAGAAAAAATTTCCCAAATGTAAATTTGGAGATTATAAGAGATGGTTCTGCCTCCATGCCCGAGCGTATTAATGCCGGTGAAGTAGATATGGCATTCATGGCATCTAATAAAGCCGCTCCTGAAGATCTGCACAATATTGTCCTTAAAACTGAAAAGATATTTCTATTTGCCGCTCCAACTACAAAATTAGCTAAACGTATAAAACCCTACACCCCTATAAAAATTATAGAAGCAAAAGACGAAGAATTTGTTACTTTGAACCCAGGCCACGGTCTACGAGCTTTACAAGATAATATCTTTGCCGATAAAGGAATTTCTCCTAAAATATTAATAAATGTAGATGATTGGCTTTTAGCTGTACAATTAGCGGCCAAAAGCAATGCGGTTGTACTTTTCCCTGACACATTTCTTAATAGCGAATTGGAAAGCTCTAAAATTTTCCCCTACTACCCACTAGAAGACGAACACTATCTACGGAAATATTATCTGTGCTGGAGCAAAGATTTGTACGTTCCTAACTACATGTACAGCTTTATCGAACTAGTAAAAAGCATCTTTCCTGAAAATAATGAATGCGCCCTACAACACACAAAAAACAATAGTCTTATATAAATATTCTAGTAACTAAACCCCCCTGCTCCTCTTTTATTTTAAGAGGAGCAGGGGGGTTTAGTTATTTAGCACTAGAACAAATATGTGCTTTACATTATTTTCTTATAATTACCGAGTCACCACTACGAATCCCACTGGCATTAGCTTCATCAGTGTCAATATGGCACTCGTCTGCATGTTTATCACCAGCTCGTACTAATACATTGTGAAAAATAATTTCTCGTTCGCCCTTTGTCCTGATTGAAACAATATCTCCATTATTCAGTCCATATTTAGCCGCCGTATCAGGGCATAGATGTAAATGTCTAGCAGCTACAATAATTCCTCTTTCAAGCTTGACTTCTCCGGCAGGCCCAATTAGCATTCCTCCCGGTGACCCTGCTATATCTCCTGAGCTCCTTATAGGAGGCATTAAACCAACAGCTCTGGCATCAGTAAGTGATAGTTCAATTTGTGTATCATTACGCAATGGTCCTATAATGCGTAATTTCATTTGTTTCCCTTTTTCTGTAAGCAGTGTAATCTGCTCTTCAGCCGCAAACTGTCCAGGCTGTTTTATGCTTTTTTTAATATGCAGTATTGCGTCAGCACCAAATAATTTTTCCATATCTTTTTGGCAAAGATGCAGATGTCTGGCGGATATACCTACTCCTATTGAAAACTCCAAATAAATCGCTCCTTTTCTTACTGCCATACTTAACTTGTCAAAATCATCATAAAAAAACTATATTCTGACAGATACGTTCTGTTTCATTGGCTATGACTAATTCTTCATTTGTAGGAATGACTAATAATTTTAAGGCACAACCATCAGTACTGATTTCCCTTATACCATCGCGAAGGGCATTTTTCTCTTTATCCAAACAAGCACCCATAAATCCTAATTTCTCGCAAATTTTCTCTCTAATAGCAGAAGAATTTTCTCCTAACCCAGCGGTAAAAATAACGGCATCAACTCCGCCCATAGCCACCGCATAAGCCCCTATATATTTCCCCACGCGGTAGGCAAAGATATCCATTGCCAGCGCCGCTCTTTCGTCTCCATTTTCAGCTGCTTTTTCCAGATCGCGAAAATCACTGGATAACCCTGATATCCCGAGTACCCCCGACTTGTTATTAAGATACTGATAGACCTGCTTTCCTGTCATATCCTCTTTGTCCATTAAAAATGGAATGATAGCAGGATCTACCTCTCCGCATCTGGTCCCCATAACAAGGCCCTCCAAAGGGGTAAAACCCATGCTGGTATCTATTGATTTACCTTGTTTTACTGCTGCTACGCTTGCCCCATTTCCTAGGTGGCAAGTTACAAGACGCAGCTTTGCTAAGTCTTTTTCCAAATATTTTGCCGCCATTTCCGACACATATTGGTGAGAAATACCATGAAATCCATATTTCCTTAGACCATATTTTATATACAGTTCATAGGGTAAACCATAAAGATATGCTTTTGCCGGGATAGTTTGATGAAAAGCCGTATCAAAAACAGCTACATGGGGAGCATTGGACATAAGTGTCATACAGGCCTTAATCCCTGCAAGGTTAGCCGGGTTATGCAGCGGTGCCATAGGTATACACTTTTTTATGTCTTCTATTACCTGCTCATTAATAAACACTGACTCGTGAAACTTTTCTCCGCCGTGTACCACCCTG
>JAQVYX010000002.1 GCA_029004715.1 Acidaminococcaceae bacterium
TCCTGCCTGTAAACAAAACATCATCAACTAAGACAACCGCCTTACCACTAATATCAAAATTCAGCTCTGTACCATGCACGATAGGATTATAGGCCAACGTAGATAAATCATCTCTATATAAAGTGATATCTAAAGAACCCACCGGTATTTCTTTATTTTCTATGGTTATAATTTCTTCCGCAATCCGTTTGGCCAAAGGAACTCCTTTGGTCCTAATTCCTACCAAAAGTATATTGTCCACGCCTTTATTTTTTTCCACTATTTCATGTGCTATCCTAACTAGAGCGCGACGCATAGCATCGGCATCCATGATAGTCTTTTTCTTTACTACAGTACTCATTAGAACCACTCCCTCATTAATTAAATTGGCCATTACGCAAACGGGTTAATATTTTATTCATGTCATCTGGTAAAGAGGCATGAAATTCCATAACTTCACCGGTACGCGGGTGTGTAAAAACCAGTGACTCGGAATGTAGAGCCTGACCTTTTATACCAAAACAAGTTTTCATCGGTGAATATTTAGGATCTCCTACAATAGGATGTCCTATATATTCCATATGAACGCGTATTTGATGGGTGCGTCCCGTAAGTAATTTGCAACGCACAATAGTAAACTTGCCATAACGCTCTAAGACCCGGTAATCAGTTATTGCACGCCTGCCATTGACTGCTACCACTGCCATTCGCTTACGGTCTTTGGTATCACGTGAGATAAGAGTTTCTATGGTACCAGTGTCTTTTTTTATATTGCCACGGACTACCGTTAAATATGTTCTCTTGGCTTTTTTTGTGTGAATCTGCTCTGACAAAGAAATATGTGCAATATCATTTTTGGCAACAATCATGATTCCCGAGGTATCTTTGTCCAATCTATGTACAATGCCAGGTCTAATTACACCATTTATTCCCGATAGATTAGTACAATGATATAACAAAGCATTAACTAAAGTACCGGTATAATTGCCGGTGGCAGGATGTACTACCATACCCCTGGCTTTGTTAATAACTACCACATCAGCATCTTCATAAATAATATCCAAAGGAATGTTTTCCGGTTGTGCATCAATTGGTACTGCCTCTTGAGGGATAATACCAAAAACGTCTCCCACTTTAACTTTATAGTTAGCTTTTAACTGCTTATCCTTGAAAAATATAGTGCCATCATTAATTAATTTTTGCACATTAGCTCTAGAAAACCCCAATTCTCCGGTTAAAAATATATCCACCCGGGTTCCTGCATTTTCCGGTTCTACCGCTTCTGTCATTTGTATTAATTTTTTTTCTTCATCTCGTCGCATACTATCGACCATATCATTACCCCTACTCCCACACAAATAGCTATGTCAGCCATGTTAAAAACAGGCCAAATGCGAAAATCAAAAAAATCCACCACTAAGCCCGTCTGTATTCTATCGATTAAATTACCTAATGCTCCTCCTGCAAAAAGGGCTATACCCAACTGTATAGTAAAAGGTTCCTCCATTATTTTTTTACGCATAAACACTACTGCTAGCAAAACCACTATGGCCATAACAATAAAAAATTCGCGATTGTGCTCCAACATGCCAAATGCAGCTCCCGGGTTTAACACCAATGTTAAATGAAAAACCTGGTCAATAATAGGAATGCTCATGCCTTCCGTCATAGTACTTACTATTAAATACTTTGTAAGTTGATCTATTAAAACTACCCAAAAAACAACCATCACTAAATACATCTAAACTCTAACACCTACCTTTAGAAACATAGTTAAATTATATCAGAAAACACTTCTTTTTACATTAATATATGCAAAAAAAGTCCCATCTTCACCAGAAAGGGACTTGGAAAAATTATTTTTTAGGAGAAAGTTTCTTTAATGTTGCTTCATAGCCAATATCCTTAGGTTTATAGTATTTTGCTCCTTGCAATTTGTCCGGTAAATATTGTTGTTCTACATAACCTTGAGGATAATCATGAGGGTACAAATAACCTGCACCATGTCCCAATTTTTCTGCACCAGGATAGTGGGCATCACGCAAGTGACCTGGTACCGTACCACAATCTTTGCTATGCACGTCATTTTGCGCAGCAGCAATTCCTAAATAGGCACTATTGCTTTTCGGTGCCGTCGCTATATAGCAAACCGCCTGTGCGAGAGGTATCTTTGCTTCCGGAAGCCCAATGAAATTAGCTGCCTGTGCCGCCGCATTGGCTACTACCAGTGCCATGGGATCAGCATTACCAACATCTTCAGCAGCGCAAATCACTATGCGCCGGGCAATAAACCGTACATCTTCCCCGGATTCAATCATTCTTGCCATATAGTGCAAAGCTGCATCGGCATCAGAACCGCGCATACTTTTTATAAAAGCCGATACTACATCATAGTGATAATCCCCATTTTTATCATATTTTAATAAAGCATCGCCTAGAACCAAACTTAAAGTATCACGGTTTATTTCTTTTTTATCGTCAGGAAGCATTGTTCTTGCCTGTTCCAAAATATTAAGCGCCGCTCTAGCATCTCCACCGGCAACTTCCGTAATAGCCAGCAAGCAATCTTCAGTCAGCGTGATTCCTTCCCCGCCATATCCTCGTTCAACATCATGCAGTGCTGCTTGCAAAATTTTGCCTATTTCCTTAGGTGTAAGCATTTCTAAACGAATAACCTTCATCCTAGAGAGCAGTGGTGAGTTTATTTCAAAAAAAGGATTCTCTGTGGTAGCCCCAATAAGAATAATCGTTCCATTTTCCACAAAAGGCAGCAAAACATCTTGTTGTCCCTTATTAAACCGGTGTATTTCATCAATGAAAACAATCGTGCGTCCCTGCCCAGAACGTAATGTCCCTTGTGCCTTGGCAATTAGTTTACGTAATTCCGGTACACCGGAAGAAACTGCATTAATAGCTACAAAGCTATTACCGGTGATTTTAGCAATAACACTAGCCAAGGTAGTCTTCCCAGTCCCTGGAGGTCCATAGAGCATAATAGATGGCACCATATCCTTTTCAATCATGCGGCGCAAATAACTGGTTTCACCCACTACTTTTTCTTGCCCCACAAAATCGCCCAAGGTTTGAGGACGCATTCTATCCGCTAAAGGTTTTTCATTTATATTTTCAAATAAACTATCCATAAAACTCTTTCCTATCTCCCCTTTGCAAGGGCACGAATAATCTCGGAAGCGATTAAAAGACCGGCAGAAGCCGGTACAAATACCATACTAGACGGTGTGCTTACCTTTGTTAATTTATTAGGTGTCTCCTTACTATAAACTACCTGTACGCCGCTAGTTACACCCTTTTGGCGTAATCCCTTGCGCACTGCTCTCGCCAAGGGACAAGTGTTCGTAGCGCTTATATCTGCAACAAGAAGTTTTGTAGGATCAAGTTTATTGCCTGTCCCCATCGATGATATTATTGGTATTGCTGCCTGAACACAAGAAAAAATTATGTCAATTTTAGCTGGAACGTCATCAATAGCATCTGCTATAAAATCAAATTCACCAGGAAAAAACTCTGAAAATGCCCCTGGTTTGTAAAATTCTCCCACCGTTTCTACCATACATTCCGGATTAATATCTTTAATGCGAGCAGCAACAACATCCGTCTTTTTTTTGCCCATAGTAGACACTAGTGCCGGCAGCTGTCGATTAATGTTACTAGGCGCCACAGTATCACCATCTATAATGCGCACAGTACCCACACCGCTACGAGTTAAGGCTTCCGCTATATAAGAACCTACTCCTCCTAAACCAATAACGGCAACTTTGGCTTTTTTTATTTTAGCAAGACCCTCAGGTCCCAACATCATTTCAACTCTACATAAATCCATAATAGTCTCCTAAAAACCAAAAGAACCCCACAATGCCGCATACATTCCAGGTTTTGAACCTGCATGTGCAGGTGGGTGCCTTCCCTACTTATTTCTGATGTCCCCTCAAGGGGGCTTATCATCACTAAGAGGCGCTCATGGCTCCCGAAAATAATGTGTTGGCTCAAAACACGGAATCTCACTCGTACATCGCAGGGGATTCTCTTTAGTTATATTCTAGCAAAGTTTGCTTGCATATGCAATTATTCTTTACTTTCTTTATTTTCTTTAATTTCTTTTTTTACCACGCTGGACCTAATATGCAGCTCTCTCAATTGCTTATCTTCAACATCGTCAGGCGCTTGGCTCATTAAATCTGTTGCACTTTGTGTTTTAGGGAAAGCAATAACATCACGGATAGAGGGGCGATTAGCCATAATCATGATTAAACGATCTAATCCAAAAGCCAAACCACCATGTGGTGGTGCTCCAAATTCAAAAGCAGTCATCAAGAAGCCAAATTTTTCTTTAGCTTCTTCATCGGTAAGACCAATAGCTTTAAAAACTTCTTTTTGTACTTCTCTGCGATGAATACGTATGCTGCCGCCGCCAATTTCAGTACCGTTAAGTACCATATCATAAGCTTGAGCATAAACCCTACCCGGATCAGAACATAAGTATTGAATGTCCTCTGGGCAAGGAGCCGTAAACGGATGATGCACAGCTACCCAGCGTTTTTCTTCTTCACTGTAATCAAACATAGGGAACTTTACAACCCAAGTAAAAGCAAGTTGTTTTTCGTCAATTAGACCCCTGCGTTTTGCCATTTCTAAGCGTAAAGCGCCCAAGGCTTGTGCTACTACTGCTGGTTTTCGGTCAGCAACAAAGAGGAGTAAATCTCCCGGTTCTGCTTTTCCGGTAGCCAAAATAGCCTTAATTTCTTCTTCACTAAAGAATTTGGCAATTGGAGATTTTACAGTGCCATCTTCATTGACCATAATCCAAGCCAACCCTTTAGCGCCATAAATTCCTACGAATTCTACTAAACTATCTAATTCACGACGGGCAATATTGCTATAACCTTTAACATTTATAGCTTTAACTAAGCCGCCTTTGTCCACTATGTCTTTAAATACTTTAAAGTTGCTTTGTTTAATCGCAGCGCACATATTTACTAATTTCATGTCAAAGCGTAAGTCAGGTTTGTCACTGCCATATTGGTCCATAGCGTCATCCCAAGTAATACGTTGAAAGGGAATTTGTAAATCTTTATCTAAAGCACCTTTGAATATATAGGAAATTAAACCTTCCATAAGCTTCATAATATCTTCTTCGTCGACAAAAGACATTTCCATATCTAATTGAGTAAATTCAGGCTGCCTATCAGCACGCAAATCTTCGTCACGGAAACAACGTACAATTTGGAAATATTTTTCCATACCGGCTACCATTAAAATTTGTTTGAAAATTTGTGGTGATTGCGGTAATGCATAAAATTTCCCCGGATTAACACGACTAGGAACTAAATAGTCTCTAGCCCCTTCAGGTGTGCTTTTGGTTAACATTGGTGTTTCAATTTCCAAGAAGTCTTTGTTATCCAAGTAATCACGCATAAGCTTAGTAACCTTATGACGCAAAATTAGATTTTTTTGCATTTCAGGTCTGCGCAAGTCTAAATAGCGATAACGCAATCTTACATTTTCATCAACATCAACACCGTCTTTTATATAAAAAGGAGGTGTTTTAGCTGTATTCAATACTTCCAATTCCTTTACTACTACTTCTATTTCTCCTGTAGCAATATGAGGATTAATGGTTTCCGGTGAACGAGGTCTAACGCTACCGGATACTTGTAAAACATATTCGTTACGAACATCCTCTGCCAAATGGAAATTTTCTTTAGCGAATTCCGGTGAAACAACTACTTGCACAATCCCGGAACGATCTCTTAAGTCGATAAAAATAATGCCACCATGGTCACGACGTTTTGCTACCCAACCACAAAGGGTTACTTCTGTACCGGCTGCTTGCTTTGTTAAATTTCCGCAATAATGACTGCGTTTTTTACTCATGTTTTTGCACCTCTGTTTTATTTAAAATTATGGAAAGGTCTTCTATTTGAACTTCATTTTGCTCACTGGTATCCATATCACGTAAAACCACAACGCCTCTAGCAACTTCCTCTTCGCCAAAAATAATTACCTTATGTGCTTTTAAACGATTGGCCTGCTTCATCTGCGCCTTCATACTACGGCCCAAAAAGTCCATGTCACAAGGCAAACCACAGGCACGCAAAACATTAAGTGTTTTAAATGCTAGCGGTAAATTATCCGTATCAGGTACCACAACAAAAATATCAATATTTTCCGCAGCTTCCGGCAAAAGGTTTTGTTTGGTTAAAGCCAAGAGTACACGTTCCATGCCCATGGCAAAACCAATACCCGGAGTGCTAGGTCCCCCTAGTTCTTCGACCAAGCCATCATAGCGTCCTCCGCCACAAACAGCACTCTGCGCGCCTAAAGGCGAATATTGTATTTCAAAAGCAGTTTTTGTGTAATAATCTAGGCCCCTTACCAAATTACTATCAATTTCATACTCGACTCCCGCCGCGTTTAGCAGTTCTTGTACTTTAGCAAAATGTTCGCTGCACTCGTCACATAAACAATCAGTAATTTTAGGTGCTCCGACGGCTATCTGCTTACATTCCGGAACTTTGCAATCTAAAATACGCAAAGGATTACGTTCAAAACGGTTTTGACAATCCCTACATAATTTCTGCAAATTGGGGCGGAAAAAATCTTGTAAAAGTTTTCTGTGTACAGGCCGGCAATTGCCACACCCTACAGAATTTATTTTTAGTTTTAAATCCGTTAACCCCAATTTTTTAAGAACTTGCAGCGCCAGCATAATTACTTCCGCATCAATAATGGGCGATGACGCGCCTAAAGCTTCAATACCAAACTGATGAAATTGGCGCATGCGTCCGGCTTGAGGACGATCATAACGAAACATGGGTCCAATATAATAAAGTTTTGTCGGTGCCACATCACCGTACATCTTATTTTCTACAAAAGCGCGTACAACAGAAGCGGTATTTTCCGGACGTAACGTAAGACTTCTTGCGCCTCGATCCGTGAATGTATACATTTCTTTTTCTACTACATCAGTAGTATCACCGATACCTCTATGAAAAAGCTCTGTGTGCTCAAACATAGGAGTTCTAATTTCATGATAGTCAAAAATAGCGCATACCTCGCGCATTACCTGTTCCACATAGCGCCAGGCCATAATAGAAGCCGGTAATATATCTTTTGTACCACGGGGTGCACCTGTTAACACTATAACTCCTCCTAACAACAACTAATTAATATATTTATATTCTTTTATGCATACTTAAGTATTTTAACACAAGTTTACTGTTTTCTTCAATAATTTATGTAAACTTTTATAAATTGGGTCAGCAAAAAAGGCTTCTTAGAGCTGTTTACCCTAAAAAGCCTTAATTTAGCTCCGTTTTTTTAATTCAATAGCCATGTCTTCATCCATATGCCATAAATGATCATATAACACTTTACAAACGGCTACCACAGGTACGGCAAAAAGCAGGCCCACGATGCCAAAGAGTTTTCCACCCACTAAAACTCCTAAAATAATAAGTACCGGATGCAAAGAAATAGATTTGCCCATAATTGTTGGCATAATATATTGCCCATCAATTTGATAAAATACTAAGTAAAAAATTACTACTTTTAAAGCCAACGAAGAATCCTGAGAATAAGCAATAAATACTGCCGGTATAGAACCTAAAATAGGACCAAGAACAGGAACTGTCTCTACTACAACGGCAATAAACCCTAAAACAAGAGGGAATTGTACGCCTAGAAAATATGTTCCCATTGTAATACATAACCCTGCTATCATAGAAAGTTTAAATATGCCTCGCACATACGCACTGAGCATATTACCTATATCATCTAAAATATTAGCCACCAAAGGCTGACTTTCATAAGAAAAGACATTAATAGTCATTGTGCGCAGGGTACGCCAATCTTTCAAAAAATAAAAAGTTAAAAATGGCACGATGATAAGGCCTATTAGGCTTAGCGCCATGTCAAAAGTAGAGGTTACTAAATTTTGCACTACAGCCATAACATGGCTTGTAGCCAAAGATAAAACATTATCAATTAATGTCTGTAAATTAGAAGGCAATGATGCCTTGGCTTGTTGATTAAAGAAAATTTCCCAACCATTTTCCGACTGATTAGTGAGTGCCGGTAATCTTATCAGCAGTCTATTCACTTCACTAAAAAGCGGTAGAACAAGAAAATTTATCAAAAAATACAAGAAAGCGCAAAAAGCAGCAAATGAAAGCATAATCGCGACTACTTGCGGTAAATGTTTCCCGCCTCTAAAAGGTATCTTTCTAAACCCTTTGACCAAGGGATTTAAAACAAAAGCCAAAGCAATACCCATAAAAACAGGGAATAAAAATCCCGCCACTAAATAGAAAATAAATAGTGCGACCACTGCGGAAGCAACTTTAAACCAGACATTTTGAGGTAAGCTTTGCAAATTTTTTATCATAATTTTCTACTGCAGGAAGGGGTTCCTGCGCCTTTCCCAGCCAACTGTAGTTGCCGGCCCGTGTCCCGGTAATAATTGTATGTCATCAGCTAATGGTAAGATTTTATCTTTAATAGATTTAATTATGTCTTCATAAGAACCACCGGGCAAATCCGTGCGCCCAATAGATTCAGCAAAAATAGTATCCCCACAAAAAACTACTTCGCCGGCTAAGATGCACATACCACCCGGAGTATGACCGGGAGTTGATAAAACCTTAAATTTCATACCAGCAACAACCAGTTCTTGGTTATCTGTAAAATATTCATCTGCAGCAGAAAATGTCTGATTTTCCCCGATGAATTCAGATAGATTGCTATTAGCATTTGTCAGCATAGGTTCATCAGCCTTGCTAATATAAACCTTCGCTCCTGTTGCCTTGCGCACTTCATCAAGGGCCATAATATGATCGCTATGTCCATGAGTAATAAAAATAGCTTCAATTTTTACACCATGCTTTTTTATGGTACTAAGAATTCTATCACCATCACCGCCGGGATCAACAATCACACCCGTATTGGTTGTTTCATTAATGGCGATATAACAATTAGTACCAATCACACCGACTTCCAAAACTAATATTTTCATGTGTCCTCCTGTTAATAGCTGTGAGAAACCCTCACTCGCTAAGATTATAATATTTGCAGCTACGGCCTTCCGCAGCCATCTATTAAAATGTTTTTTTGCTGTCTAATAACAACGTTACCGGGCCATCATTAATAAGTTCTACCGCCATATCAGCCTGAAATTGTCCCGTTTGGATATTCACGCCGCGATTTTTACATAAAGCCACAAACTTCTCATACAAAACCCTGGCTGTTTTAGTACTAGCCGCTTCAGCAAAAGAAGGCCTTCTGCCCTTACGGCAATCTCCCTGCAGGGTAAACTGTGATACTACTAACAAGCTCCCTTTAATATCTGCTAGAGCCAGATTCATTTTTCCCTGTTCATCTTCAAAAATGCGCAGGCCTATAATTTTTCCCACCAAAAAGTCAACATCTTCCTCGGTATCATCCTTCCCTATCCCTAAGAAGAGCAACAGACCCTTTTCTATTTTCCCTATAACTTCCGAATCAACAGTCACAGAAGCTCTAGTTACCCGCTGTACTACTGCTCGCACTTTAACCTCCTATGCTGCCCGGAATATCACGTTCCACATTATATATTCCCTTAACACGTTTAATACGTCCAATAATATACTCTAACTGTTCTAAACTAGTAACATCTAAACCCATATGAATAACTGCCGGTTTGTTCTTATCAGTACGCGCATTCAGGGAATTAATGTTAATTTTTGATTCAGATGCCACCATCATAATATTAGCCATGACACCTGGTTGATCCGCAGCTGTAACTTGCAAATTAACTTTGTACACAGCATCTGTAGCAATATCCCAAGAAACATCAATCATTCTATCAACCTCTTCGGTATTAGCCAAAACATTGGAACAATCTGCTCTATGTACAGAAATGCCTCGTCCACGCGTAATATATCCCACAATAGGGTCCCCGGGAATTGGGTTGCAACAACGAGACAGTTTTACCATAATTCCATCTTCGCCCTTAACTAAAATACCATGACTAGAATTTGCTTTAGAAGTTCTTGGTTTTAGCCCTGCCAATAATTGCGACAAATCTTTGGTCGTATTTTTCTTTTGGGTACTTTTATATTGTTCAATGATTTTAGCCATAACGGTGTTTAAAGGTACCCCGCCATAACCCAAACCGGCTAAAAGATTTTCTTCACCGCCGTCCATATGAACTTTGCCGGCAACTTCTTTTAAATATTCTGGAGTTAATAACACTTTCGGTTCATAACCTAAGCGTTTACAATCTTTTTCCAGCATTTCCCGGCCCTTAGCAATATTTTCTTCTCTGCGTTCCTTTTTAAACCATTGTTTGATTTTATTTTTAGTTTCCGAAGAACCTGCTATGTTTAGCCAATCGCGACTAGGACCATTGGCTTGTTTTGAAGTAATTACTTCAACAATATCTCCATTACTTAAAGTATAGTCTAAAGGGACAATACGTCCGTTAACTTTGGCTCCCACACAACTATTGCCTACCCCGGTATGAATACGATAGGCGAAATCTATGGGCACTGAGCCTACCGGTAAATCAATAACATCGCCCCTAGGCGTGAAGACAAATACTTCATCGGCAAAAACATCCATTTTTACCGTGTTAACAAATTCATTGGGATCTCGCATATCTTGGTGCCATTCCAACAATTGGCGCAGCCAAGATAATTTAGCGTCAAAAGATTTAGCTCCTCCCATAGGTGCTTTAGAACCACCGGACTCTTTATAACGCCAATGTGCCGCGATACCATATTCACTAATGCGATGCATTTCAAAGGTCCGTATTTGGATTTCCAAAGGTTGTCCATTTGATGATACTATGGTTGTATGCAAGGACTGATACATATTTGATTTAGGCACAGCCACATAATCTTTAAAACGTCCAGGAATTGGCCGCCACAAACTATGCACTATGCCCAAAACCCCATAACAATCTTTTACTGTATCAACTAAAACTCTTACTGCCAAAAGGTCATAAATTTCATTGATATTTTTATGGTCACGCTGCATTTTTTTATGAATACTGTAAAAACTCTTGGGCCTGCCCTGAATTTCGCAATGAATATCGGCTGCGTCAATATGCTCTTTCATCTCCGCAATAGCCTCTTCAATCATGGCTTCTCGTTCACGGCGACGGTTTTTCACCTGTTCAACTAATTCATAATATCTTTCAGGCTCCATATATCTAAAAGATAAATCTTCCAATTCCCATTTGATAGCATAAATACCAAGACGGTGAGCTAGTGGTGCATAAATTTCCAAAGTTTCACTAGAAATTGATTTTTGTTTATTAATTGGCATATAGCGCATTGTGCGCATATTATGTAATCTATCAGCCAGTTTTATCATTACTACACGTATATCTTTAGCCATTGCTAAAAACATCTTGCGATAATTTTCAACTTGTTGTTCTTCTTTAGATATATACTCAATTTTGCTTAACTTTGTTACGCCATCTACTAAATCTGCTACTTTAGGGCCAAAAATTTCTGCAAGTTGCGCTAAAGTATAGTCTGTATCCTCAACTACATCGTGCAAAAAGGCTGCCGCTAAGGTCAATTCATCTAATTGCAGATGAGCCAAAATCATTGCTACCCCTAAAGGATGAATAATATAAGGCTCACCAGAAGCACGCTTTTGTGAAGCATGGGCGTCCGCTGCTAAATTATAAGCTTTGCGCACAAAAGAAACTTGGTCTTGGGAAAGATATTTTGTTATAGTAGCAAAAAAATCTTCTACATTTATATCAGATGTTGTTGTTACCTCCTCCATATTATCACCTTTCCACACTACTTCCATTTTTTACTTATTTCCAAAGCTGTTGTATTCATAAGATTTTTTAATACTTGCTTCTTTTCTCTATATTCATCTTTCATTTTACAATAAGTTGGTGAATTAACCAAATCATTATGTGCTGAAGACTTAAAGGTAATTTGGCCATTTACCAAATTAATAAAATTTAATTCCGCAAATATTGCTAAAATGCGTTCAGTAAAGAAACATTCTCTAGTTTTTTCATAATCAAGCAACACATTTGTTTTGACAACACTCTGTGTTTTTATCAATTTTATTAGATACTTATAGTTAGCCCGCATAACATTTTTTTCGGGGTAAAGTTTGCTTAATTCTTGTTCAGCCGCCAGTACCTCTTTGTTATTATAAAGCAAATAAAGCGCTGCATTAACATTCCCCTCCAGCGGGAAATTATCATTTGCCAAAACATCTATACTTGGCAAATCATAAAAAATTACATTTTTAATATTAGGTTCTACTACTTTAGAGCCGTAACTACAAACTTGAAAATTGCCCTTTACACTTAATTGGTCAATGGCCTTTATATTACTTACATATATTACAGTTTTTTCGCCTGTTTGTAAAATACTTTTTACCGTTTGCTTTTTACTTATATTATTATGGCGCATATCTATAATATGACGAAAAGGTTTAAATGCCACTAGGTGTAAATCTACCGTTTCTACTCCTTGAAAAACATTGCACTTTGGCACAAAGGCAAAATCGCCTTTTTCTCCCACATAATAATGTGAAAAATTCTCTCCTTCGTTCCAAACAACTGCTTTATACTGGTTTTGGGCATAATTAAGAAATAGTTTAAGATGATTTTTTTCACGACCCATAGTATAAAAATTAGTCAAGGTAGCGGCGGCAAAAGCAAATATAGGAAAAGAGTTTTCTGCTCCGCAAGGCTCTAGTAAAGCCAAATCATTAATAGTTTTTATGGTTATTTTTTTATCAAAAGGAACAAAGTAATCAGGCATAACTCTAGGCACATAGCCACCCTCAGGCAGCATAGCTTTAACCTTAGCTATAAAAGCCTCTTTAAACTTTGTAATATCAGATTTTTTCAAAGTAAGACCTGCAGCCTGATGGTGTCCACCAAACTGCAACAAATATTCTTTGCAACCTTCTAAGGCAGCATAAAGGTTAAGTGGAGGTATACTCCGGCAAGAACCCTTAGCATTTTCTCCATCCATAGTAATTAAAATCGCCGGCAAATTATATTTATCAACTAGTCTAGAAGCCACTATACCTACAACACCGGCATGCCAATCATCTTTGGCTAAAACAATAGCATGTTTTATATGTTCTTCTTGCCTTAGCATTGCTTCTGCTTCAGCAAAAATTTTTTTACTAATACTTTGCCTAATAATATTTTCTTCATTGAGTTTTTGCGCAATCTCTTCCGCTCTTACTTGATCATCAGTAGTCAATAGTTCTACTGCACTCATGGCGTGCTCCAGCCTACCAACGGCATTAAGCCTTGGAGCAATGACAAAACCTATTGTTTCACCTGTAATATTTTTCCCGGCCACACCTGCAACTTTCATAAGTTCCATAAGGCCTTTACTTTTAGTGTGCGTAATACGTTTGAGGCCTCTACGTACTAACTCTCTATTTTCTCCAATTAAAGGAACAATATCCGCTACAGTACCCATAGCAACAAATTCTATTTTATCAGTCCATAACTCTTTTTCCTGTGTTAACTTTTGATATATTCCTTGGCATAATTTAAAGGTTACACCTACCCCGGCTAATTTTTTAAAAGGATATGGGCAGTCTTTTTGTTGCGGATTTATAATAGCGTATGCTGCCGGAAGCTCCTCAGGAGGCATATGATGGTCGGTAATAATTATATCCATTTTCTCTGCTACAGCAGCTACTTCTTTGTTACCGCTAACTCCACAATCCACAGTAATAAGCAACCTTGTACCCCTAGAAAAGAGTTTTTGTAAGGCATCAATATTCAGCCCATAGCCTTCATCTTTACGATTAGGAATATAAACATCCACCAATGCTCCTTGCTCTTTGAGGAACATATACAAGAGTGAACTGGCTGTAATGCCATCTACATCATAGTCACCATAAACTGTTATTTTTTCTTTATTTTGGATAGCCTCTAAAATACGGCCTACCGCTTTAGACATATCTTTTAAAAGAAATGGGTCATGAAAAGGTTCTTCGCTGCCATATAAAAATTCTTGTATTTCCTCAACCTCTGTCATATTTCTATTTAATAGCACACCTGTAACTAGCGGTGAAATATTTAATTGTACCGCTAATTCTTCAGCTCTATCCCAATTATAGTTTTCCTTACGTATAATTTCTCTTTTTAGCATATAATCTCCCATTCAGCGCAAAGCCAAAAACACGCTGCCACTAAACTACTTTTAGTGGCAGGTGTTTTCGTATACAATAAAGCTTATTTATTTCCCAGAATCAAAAGTGGGAATATTCTCAGACTTAGGTGCCTCTTTAAACGTAGTAGCAACCATAGCCGGTTGATCTTTACCCTTTGTCTCTAGGCGTTGCTTTTGAGTGTACATAAGCATTTCAATTTTTTCTTGCAGCTTATTTTTTTCATCTTCTAAGTTCACTATTTGCTCTTGTAACTTACGATCGCGCAAATAATGTTGAGCCTTCAACTTCAAACCCCAACAAAGAGCAATAAACAACCCGGCAATTAAAGAACTCAAAATAACCATGACCAAACTGGTTTGAAAATTCCAAGCCAAAAATGTTACTGCTACCGCCACAGAATTTTGCACAGCAAATAAAGCTACTCCTAAGCTAACTATACACATTAAAATAACATAAATCATAGTTTCACCCCACCTATTCTCTCATTTTTATGTATTAAATATACCACAAAAAAAGCAGCTCTGCACTAAAATATACAGAGCTGTTAGAATATCATGCTATTCAATAGCGTTACCTTTCTTTATCCGCCAGACGCTAATCTCTCTGGCAGCAGTAGAAAATGTTGTTACTTCTTTTTTAGTTTTGTCCGACAGTTGTGCTTTTTCCAAGGAATTCAACTGTCCCATCTGCAAACCATATCCCCATAGTCTATGATTAAAGCTAATGGGAAAATCTGCAAATAAACTTGGTAAAATGCTGCTATAGCGGTACCCTTTAGGAGCTAATATTTCTATCAAAGTAGGAATAATCTGCATATGACTTCCCGTTGCATTTTTCGCAAACCAATCCTCACAAACTCCCTGACCATAAAAAATACAGGGAATAGACGAAAGTGCCTGTAGGTCCTCTTCTTTGGCAAAATTAAAACGTTCCGCATGGTCACCGGTTACTACAAATAAGGTGTCTGGGTATTTCTTCTGTGTACTCTCAATGAAATTGCCCATAGTATGATCCGCGTACCAAATGTGTCCCAACTGATCAATAGTTTCTTTATCTTTACTTATACTAGCCGGCAGTTTAGACAAAACCTTGCTACGTTGAAATCCTTTGCTATCAACATCTAAACCAAAAGGTGGGTGATTACTAGTAGTCAAAATAAAATTAAAGGTTTTGGTGCTACTATGAACTGACATGTACTTACTAATATGGGCAAATAAGTCTTCATCAGGTATGCCCCAAGCATTAGCATGAGTTTCCGTCATATCTTCTGCTCCATAAAATTCATCAAACCCCTGTGCTCGAGCAAATTTTTCAATATCTTGCCAGCTACTAAATCCGCCATACCAAAAAATAGTTTTATAACCCAATTTCTTCATAGCATTACCAATACCGGTAGCATAGTGGTGTTTATATGTTTCATTCTCATAATTCTCGTATATTCCCTCTCCAGCTAAACCAGAGAGCAATCCTTTAAGTGAAGTCATCGTGCCATTGCCATTAGCTAAAAAGTTAGGTATATAAGCAGCTTCGCCGGAATGTAATAATCCCCTGCCCTTGTTTACTAAGCCTAAATCTTTATAACGATCTAAAAAAGGCCACAATGCATAATTTTCACCGAAAACAACTACAACCTGTCGTGGTTGCTTGTCTAAATATCCGCCCTTAGCTGTACGCAAAAAGCTTGTTTCAATAGTGGTAGCCTTAGTATTACCACCAAGTATTTTTATATCTTTCTTTAACTTGGCAAGTGTAATACTGTTAACTTGTGTTGAATTTTCTATGCGCTGCAACATAGTCCATGTACGATATAAGGCTTGTCCATCATCTAAAATTGCTTCATTGAGTAAATTAGACTTCATTCTTGCTGCGTTTTCCCAATAAATTGAGGTCGCAAAACTATACCCACCACCAAAACGCACTACATACATAAAGGGAACTAAAATTATTACTGCTAATGTAACGGCTAGTTTCTTATGTATTTTGGGCTTCCATGTAGGCATTCCTAAAATTTTATACAAAATGCAGCTTAAAATAAAAGTAACAATAACTACTCCCAATAACCTTGGATAAAGTTGATACTGTTTAACAGCTGTTATATAAATAGCATGCCAATCATCTTCAACACCATTAAAAAGCATGAGATTATAACCGGAATTGAAAATTTTATAATAAGGAATACGAGCAAAAAACGCCAAAGTTATAAGAAAAATACAAAGCCCATGCCATAACTTACGTAGCAAGTCTGCCGGCCAAGTTTTAAAGAAAATATAGGGAATAGTTGCAAATAATGCGCCTATAAGTGTAAGCATGCCTGCCGTTTTTAATGAAATTCGCAGACCATACCAACAGGTCATAATTAATTCATTCTCAGTTACATTTACAAGTTGGTAACTAAAGACATAGAGAAACACAATACGATATAGCATGAATAATATATTTAGATAAATAAAAGCCCTAATATCTTTTTGTAAAGCTTGCAAAAATTTCATCTTTCGCCTCATAAAACAAAATGCCCTGCAAAAAGTATGCAGAGCCTTTTGTTTAATATTTTAATATAAAATTTTATTAGCAATTACTAAACGTTGGATTTGATTTGTTCCTTCGTAAATTTGCATGATTTTTGCATCACGCATTTTTTTCTCTACAGGATATTCTTTAGAATATCCGTAGCCACCCATAATTTGCACTGCATCAGTAGTAACCTGCATTGCCACGTCACCTGCATAGCATTTACTCATGGCCGCCTCTTTGGAGAATTCCAAACCTTGGTCACGCAACCAACAGGCCTTGTAAACTAATAGTCTAGCTGTTTCAACTTTCATTGCCATATCAGCAATCATAGCTTGCACCATTTGGAAGGAAGCAATAGGTTGTCCAAATTGTCTTCTTTCCTTAGCATACTTAGCTGCAATATCAAGGGCAGATTGCGCCAACCCTACAGAAACTGCCGCCACAAAAGGTCTAGCAGAATCCAATGTATTCATAGCAATGCGGAAACCCTCACCTTCGCGGCCAACGCGAGCTGATTCAGGCACAACCACATCTTGTAAAATTAATTCACAAGTGTTGGAAGGTCTTATCCCCATTTTGTCTTCTTTTTTACCAATACTAAAACCCGGAGTATTTCTCGGTACAACAAACGCTGTTAAACCGCGTATGCCTCCTGATTTACGTGTGTTAGCAAAAATCAAATAAGTATCGGCCAACCCACCGTTAGTAATAAAAATCTTATTTCCATTTAGCGTGTAGTGATCACCATCTTTAACTGCCTTTGTAGCAACACCACCAGCATCTGAACCAGCACCAGGTTCAGTCAAAGCAAACGCAGCCAAACCACCAGAATTCAGTAGGTCACAAAGTGTCTTCTTTTGCTCATCGTTGCCCTTTAGCAATACAGGATAAGACGCCAAAGAATTAGCAGCTATAGAAGTAGCTATCCCGGCACAGCCCTTACCTAGTTCCTCATAAATCATGGCAACAGTGACGCTGTCAAGTCCCGGACCGCCATATTCTTCGGGAACAATAACATTAAGCAAACCCATATCAGCAGCCTTTTTAAATAACTCAGGAGTGGCCGCATTATTACGATCCATTTCCTCCGCAAAAGGTGTGATCTCCTTCTCTACAAACTCTTTAACCATTTCTCTTAATTCTTCTTGTTCTTCAGTAAATGCAAACTCCATATGGTCCTCCTTGATTTAGGGTAAACCCTTTTATATTTTTTATAAAGTGAGAAAAGTGAGAGAGGAAATTTTCTCGCCCAAAAACATCGCGTTTAATTCTACCATTTTTGGGGAATTTCGTCAAAAGTTCCTATGTTGAGCATTGTACCAATAACTTCAGCCAAATTATCGCCCTCTTCATTAAACATTGTAACTTTGACTACCAAAGTAGTCCTGCCATGATGAACAACTTTAGCTTTAGCGATTAAGCGATTGCCGGCATGCATATTTTTAATTAGATTCATGGTAAAAGCAACAGTAACAACACGCACACCTAAGGTCGCACAAGCAACTCCAAAAGCAGTATCAGCCAACGCGCCAAAGACTCCTCCGTGTATAACGCCATACAAATTAGTATGTTTCTCCTTTTCAATCATAATGCTTAATTGTGCTTCGCCACAGGTAACTGCATCTATTTTTTGATCAGTCAAATTAACAAAAGCATTAGTAGAATAAACTTTGCGAATATAAGCAAGGACATCTATCAATTTCTTCACTCCCAGATATTTATAGCATATAATGCCATAATTTTTTTTGCGTATCTTATCTCTCAGTTATATTTTATAAACTTTAACGCTCCTTCTCCCAAAACGTAATGCTTCGGCACGAGAATCGAAGGCAATGTCAATAATATTTCCTTTAATTGCTCCACCTTGGTCATCTGCTATAGCCCTTCCATATCCAAGTATGTACAACTTAGTACCCAAGGGAATTATCCTAGGGTCAACAGCCACGACCCCCTTTTTTAGTACGCTCCCTGTGCTGGTACTGCCACTACACCCCGGATCTTCCGGTGAATAGGCTGTAGCCTCCATCGTCCAAGTTTTTTTTACCTTGCTTAAATCCAACCTACTTTTATATATCAATAATTTGTATAAGTATTTATCTACTATTCCTGTTGGTGCTCTCCTTACGCTTTTTTGAAACGTTTTAACAGCTTGTTCTGTTTGCTGTCCAAAATCTCCGTCTTGAGCACCATAATATACTCCAACCTCTGAAAGCATCGCTTGTATTTGCTCTACCTGTTCACCGGAACTCCCCAGTTTAGCAGCTACATTATACGCATGAAGTTCAGAAGGCAAACTGCATAATATAAAAATGAAAATCAGCAGGTATTGCCATTTTAGCCTGCAAGTAAAATTCATAGAAAACAAACCTTTCCTCTCAAACTCTTCTATAGCTCAAAAACATAAGAATTAACAAGATTTATTTTAGCATATTTTGACTTATTAGTCATTATAAAATATATTTTCCTGCTATTTTAGGGTAGAGAGTAATTCCACTTTATTGATTAGAACAAAACAAAGGATTACCCTAAAAAGGGAAATCCTTTGTTTGTTATAATATGTTGTTAGAATAATCGTGATATAGGTGTTTTAACTCTGCCATTTTTTCCTGCATAGCAACTTGCAAAGCAGACGCCATAGCAAAGTCTCCTGACACAATAGCTTTACGAATTTGTGTGAAAATACTAAAATCTTCGGTTGTATCTTTGGCCAAGGCAATACGCAATTTTTGTATTTCATTCCACAAAGAATCATCCCAAGCCAATTGCGGATTTCCCTCTTGATGTAATTGTTTCATACTTACAACTAACTCATGATTTTCAGGAATTAAGCGATTAAGCAATTCTGTTTGCCATCTGATTAATGCTCCTTGAGAAAAAGAACTAATAAATGCCGGTTTTAAAACATTACCCTCGGTAAGTACCGCTGTTTTTTGAGGAAATTTTGCAAAGGCCTGCATGTTTTCCCAAACAGTTGCCGGAGGTACACCAAATAATTTGCTACGTGTATCCGAATTGAAGTCATCAAATACATCTTCTTCTGTACGGTATTCACGATCTTTTTCCAAATAAAAGCCTTTTTCTCCATATTTTTTAGATAATTCTGCCTCTAGTGCCTTAAGATCTTTGCCTACTTCTATGCAAGCTTTAATGCCATCTAACATCGTCAGATAAAAAACAGTTAGTGCTAAATAAGTATTAGTGAAAGGATTGGGTGAGCGCATCTCAATACGAGTAGCCATGGGATTATCTATATCTCTAACTAACCCAGCTAAAATAGTCCTGTTGCGGGACGGGACACTGGGTGTGTGCCCTAAAGACGTAACGATGCAAATCGGCGCCTCAAATCCTGGTTTTAAACGATTAAGAGAATCATTGGTGGACGAAACAAAAGGATTTAAAACCTCATAGTTTTTTAAAAGCCCCATGATAGAGCCATAACCAACAGCAGATAAAAAATCTTGAGTTAAATCTGACGGCGACATAAGATTTACAATCTTCCCATCTTTCATTTTAGCAGCTAAGCCTACATGTATATGTTCTCCACTACCAGCCACACCAAGAATTGGTTTTGCCTGAAAACTTACCTCCAACCCATTCATGCGGAAAACTTCTTTGACTATAATTCTTGCCAGTAGTTCATTATCAGCAGTTTGTACTCCGGAAGCATACTTCCAATCTATTTCTAGTTGCTCCATAACATGTGTCATATGACCTTTTGCGTCCATTTGACCACGGACTCCACCACATTCTTTGTGACCCATTTCCGGTTTCAAACCATAAGCCTCTAACGTTTGCAATGCTTGTTCTAAAGCCGTTCTTACATTTCCGCGTGTACGTTGCCAATACTGCTCTTGCATCATTTGAGAAGAAGATAAGGCTTCAATAGGAGCGTCTTCGAGTGGAGATTTTACCCAAAATTCTAATTCTGTAGCACAAGTAAAAATTATGTCTTCCACATCAGTTAATTTTATGTGCTCAAGTCCATGAACACCATCGTTATTTTTTAATAAAATTAGCATTTCTTGCTTAACATAGTTTAAGGCATTTTTCAAAATATAGCGTGAATCCACAAACACATTATTATGTAGTAAAAAACAAGGGATACGTAAAGTACCAACCATTAATCCGTTAGCCGGATCAAAATGTTCATAATTATAATCTATAAACCAATTTGCATCAAGATCAGCAATCATATCGACACGTGCATTGTTTAAAGACGCAATACCTGGCAGTACTACCGAAGAACCATCAGTTTGTGCAGCATGGGCATAAAGAATAGTTTCTATATCTTCAATAAATAAAGAAACAGGAACTTTTTCATCTGTGTCATTACCGGCAAAATCAATTCCCATAAAAGACACAAATTTTATTTCCGGGTGCTGCTCCAAAATAGCCAACAAGTCCTCCTTGTTATGTTGAGCAGGCTCGATGGTATAAAGCAATTCTTTTTGGTACATAATAATCTCTCCCTTGGTGGATGCATATGCTATCCACTGTTTTTTATCTTCAAGAACCAGTCATGAATCTTACCTATTAGCAAAAAAATTATGCTTTTAACACTGGTAAAGTGCTGCTTGCATGACCCATAAAAATAATTCTATAGTCCTCTCTACCCTGCTCTTTTAGCTTTGCCTGAGCAAGTTTCCACGCCTCTGCTACTGTTGCAACAGGAATTTGCCCTGTTTGGCGCACGTACGCAAAATTTTCCGGTAACGTTACCATATAGGAAGTACAGTCTTGAATGATACATCTGGTTTTAAAAGCAACAAAAGCTGGAATAGAAAAATCAGCCCTACATTCTTTTTCCATTTGTAGCAAATCCGATTTAGAACACCACTCACTAAAAATAGCTGGCTCTTTAATATCTGGGCACTCTAAGGCCACAATCAATATCCCGCCTTTTTTTAACGCAAAGTCGGCATTCATATGCGCTTTCGTACCTTGATAAAGGTTCGTATCTTTAGGTGCCCCACCTGCAGAGGCAATAACAACATCGGCTTTCTGAGCAATGTCAACTTTTGAAATCTCTAGCAAATCTTGACACCCTTTGAGCCAAGCCGTTTTCCAATTCCCAGCAACAACTTCAAATAAGTCCCCATCCGGAGTGAAAATAATATTAACTAAGAAAGTCGGATTTAGTTTGGCACAAACCTCTTCCATATCTTCATGAAAAGGATTGCTTTTAAGAACTCCGGCTACGCAGGCAGGATTACATCCAGCACCAACCTCATCTGCTAAAGCATGCGCATGATTAGCCATTATGGTAGCATGCCCGGAAACGCCTGGCATGATTCCTTTACGACCACCACCAAACCCAGCCATAGGGTGCAAAGTTATTCCACCTGTTACAATAACCTTATCTGCCATAGCTACATGTTTATTTATAAAAATAGGTGTCCCCCTAGAAGTAACTCCCATCGGTACCAAATCAGGCGCTAAACAATCATGCTGATAAATCTTGACTCTTTGACATACATCTTTACCATAAACTGCAATATTTTCCTCAGGTGTATGACCACGATGAGTTCCTGTAGCTACCACAAGGCATATATCACTATCAGTAATTCCATTTTCATTTAGTTCTTTTAAAATTACCGGCAAAAATTCTTTTGTCCTAACCATACGAGTTAGGTCACTAACCACAATTGCTACCTTATCACCTTTTTTAATTAGTTGTGACAAAGGTTTGCTATCAATAGGATCACGTAAAGCCCGCAATGTTTCAGCTAGCAAATCACTCTTTGTTTCCGCTTTGTTTCCATGAATATCATACAACACTTTTTCTTCAGGCAATTCTACTTCTTGCATAGTATTGCCATAAGGTATTTTAAAGGTTTTCAAAGACATAAGACTATCCTCCTCAAAGTAATATCACTATATTATATCACCAGTTACGTGTACTGCGCCAAAATTCTGGGCGAATAAGTACAAGTAACGTAAATAATTCCAAACGTCCCAATAACATAGCAATGCAAATTACTACTTTGCCAAAAGGTGAAATGGTGGCATAGGTAGAAGTAGCTCCTGCAACACCCAAAGCAGGTCCAACACTGCTAATAGTAGCGGCAATAGCCCCTATAGAATCAGTAACAGAAAGGCCTGTACTTGCAAGGGACAAAGTCAGCCCGGCAAAAAGCATCATGTATAGAAAAAAGAACCTACCAATACCGGCAATAACCGTGTCCGAAACATGTTTTCCGTTCATGGTAACATTCGTTACCATAGAAGGATGGATAGTATGCCTAATTTCTGCCAAAGCTATTTTACACAAAATAACTATTCTAGACACTTTAATACCCCCAGCCGTAGAACCTGCACAAGCACCAATAAACATCAATAAAACTAAAATGTATTTGCTAAAAGCCGGCCACACATCAAAGTCATTACTAACAAATCCCGTAGTACTAATTATAGAGGCTACTTGAAAAAAAGCATAGCGCAAAGATTCTTTGCCGGAAAAGCCCATTTTAGCAAAAATGTTTAAAGATATTAGTAGTGTGGCTATTAAAACCAGAAAAATATAGCTCTTAAATTCAGTATCGCGCCAAAATTCTTTTAGTCCCTTTTTGTGCACAGAAAAATATAGTGCAAAATTACCGCCGGCAAGAACCATGAAAAAACCGATAATTCCTTCTATTAAGGGGCTGTTAAAATGCGTAATACTTGTATCATAAGTTGAAAATCCGCCTGTTGCTATAGTGGAAAAAGCATGATTAACACAGTCATAAAAACTCATCCCAGCACCAAAAAGCAAAATAGCCTCTAACGCAGTAAAAAGTATATAAATTTTGCAAAGAGCAATTGATGTTGCTCGAATGCGCGGTACTACTCTATCATCTGTAGGTCCGGTTACTTCTGCATTAAACATATGTACCGCTCCACTACCAATATTGGGTAAAAAAGCAATGAATAGTACCACTATGCCAATCCCCCCCATCCAATGTGTCATACTACGCCAAAGCAACATGCTCTTGGCTACTGTTTCTATTGAGGTTATAGTAGTAGCACCTGTAGTTGTAAAGCCTGAAATGCTTTCAAAAACCGCAGAAATAAATTCCAGTGTACCTGATAAATAATAAGGCATGGCACCCAAAAAACTAATAACCAGCCAAGCACCGCTAACAACAGCTACACCCTCTCTAAAAGTAATATGCGTATCCTCAAAACTGCCAAAACGATGAAATGCGAAACTCAGCCCCGCTGCTAATAAAGCCGATATAACAAAAGCCTGTGCACAAGAATCGCCAAAATAAAGTGCCATTATTAAAGGCACTAATAACGCTCCTGCACAAGCCATACTCAATTTTCCCAACAAATACGAAACTATAAGTAAATTCATATGCTACCTCTATTTTTTATTCCTTTTTCCAAAAATCATGGTGAAGCATTACCAATAAAGTAACTATTTCTAGCCTGCCTAAAAGCATAGTAATCATGGCCACTATCTTCGCTCCATTTGTAAGCTCTGTATAACCTGCTATAGTAGCTACTGTTTCAAAAGCAGCACCAACGCTGGCTAAACAAGCAGCAGCAATACCAGCTGCCGAAAACATGGATAAATCACCTACAAGGGCAAGTAATGTCGCCGAAAAAAAGAAAATTGTTATATAGATGAAGAAAAATCTAGTTATACCACTAATAAGTTGTGTAGGCACTATGCGGCCAGCCATAGTAATAGTAGTGACCATACGTGGATGTATCGTACGTTTTAACTCCTGCCCCGTTAGCTTTAAAAGAATAACCATACGAGACATTTTGATGCCGCCAACTGTAGAACCACTGCACCCTCCTACAAACATCAACAAAAATAAACAGTATTTACTGAAATCAGGCCACGCATCATAATTATCCATAGCAAAACCTGAGGTGCTAGACATGGAAATAGTTTGAAAAAAGGAATTAAAAATACTACTACTTAAGCTATAAAAATCATGACTATATAAATCAATTGTAATCAAAAGTCCAAAAACGCCAATAAGCACTACATAAGCTCTAAATTCTGTATCTTTAAATAGGCGAAATAGTCCTTCACGGTAAGATTTAAAATAAAGCACATGATTCCCACCTGCTATAAACATAAAAATAAGTGCTAATAAATTAATCGTATTATTGTGAAAATGGCGCAAACCATCATTGTAGATAGAAAATCCACCTGTTGAAACAATTGCCATAGCATGATTGATAGCTTCGAAAAAATTCATACCTGCTGCAAAAAAGAGTAAAGTTACTACACAAGTAAAGCCAGAATATAAATAAACCAGCAACTTCATTGTCTCTGTAATGCGAGGCAATAAGCGTTCAGCTGATTCCCCATGCAGTTCGCCTGTAAATAATTGTAAAGCTTCCCTGCCCACTTGCGGTACCATAGTAATGAAAATCATAATAATTCCCAGCCCACCCAACCACTGGGTTAAACTGCGCCATAGGAGTAATGCTTGATGCAAATTGCTTAAATCTCCCAAGACAGAGGCTCCTGTGGTGGTAAAGCCTGAAACACTTTCAAATAAAGCATCTATTAACGGGAATCCTGCCAACCAAAAAGGCAACATGCCTAAAATACAGACAAAAAGAAAACCTCCGCTAATTACCAGCATCCCTTCACGTAAACCAAGTCTTCCCTTATACGGATTAATTCCACGGGTAAGGACTAAACCTATGGTAATAGAAATAAGAACCGGTATGCCAAATTCTGCCATCCGATTCTCATCATTAAGTATTGTCATTAGCAATGGTAGGACCATGCACCCGCCAAATATCAAGATAATCATGCCCCAAAGGTGCATAACTAACCTTTTGTTCATAAGTTTCCCCTACCTTCAAATATGGGCATAATTCTCTTTACTGCTTCCGCCTGTACAAAAACTACAATCCTATCATTAGGATAAATTATACTAGTACCGCTGGGGACGAAAACTTCGTCCTCATGTACAATTGCACAAACCAAGCACTCTCGGGGTAATTTGGCTTGCATTAGAGGCTTGCCCACAATGGAACAATCTTCAGTGATAATAATTTCCATAGCTTCAGCTTTAGCGCCCTCCAAAAGGGAGACCGAAACAACGCCACCCTTACGCACAAAACGCAGAATTTCACCGGCGCTTAGAAAACGGGAAGAAAGAACTATGTCTACGCCTACTTTTTCCATAAGGCTCACATACTCCGTTCTGGCAACTCTTACTATTGTTTTTGCTGCTCCCAAGTGTTTAGCTAGGAGCGCTAACATTAGATTTAACTTATCATCTTCAGTAATACAAATAACCATGTCGGCTTCAGCAATGCCTTCTTCTGTAAGCAAATCAATATCTGTACCGTCTCCACACAAAGCAATACCATGTTCTAATTTTTGCGCAACCATTTGGCAACGGTCACGATTTTTGTCAATAACTTTGACAAAAAGTCCTTGTTTCTCTAATAAAGGTGCCAAAAAACGTCCGGTACGACCGGCTCCTATGATAAAAACACGTGCTATCTTAGTCAGTGTATTGGAAAATCTTTTTTCAAACTCACTAATAATATCCTTACGACCTACAAAGTATATATTATCATTAGCTTGGAATATATCTTCTCCGTGAGGAATAATCATTTGATGATTGCGAAAAATCATAGCAGCCAAAATTTGCTTAGGCAGCTCAATTTCACTAAGCGTTTTTCCCACAAAAGGCGAGTCAATTGTTAGCTTAGTCTCAAACATACGAACCTTACCTTCTACAAAATCTTCTACATCTAAAGCTGAAGGCGTCATAATAATACGGTTTATTTCTATTGCCGTTAATTGTTCCGGATTAATAATAAGATCAATGCCCATACCAGCCCGCAAAAAATCATTTGCTTTTTGGGTATAATCCGTATTACGAATACGTGCTATAGTATGTTTAATACCATTTTTTTTGGCCAACATACAAGCTACCATATTAACTTCATCATTATCGGTAGTGGCTAACACTACATCCGCATCACGTACAAAAGGTTCCATCATGGTCAAAGGACTCGCCCCATTGGCTCCAATAGTTAAAACATCTAAATTGTCTTTTACAACTTGGCGACGCGCTTCGTCTTGCTCAACAACAACAACATCGTATTGTTCTTGCGCTAAGAGCTGAGCCACACTATAGCCAAGTTTACCAGCTCCAATAACTACTATACGCACAAAGGCTTCCTCCTCCATAAAAAGTTCACATTTTGGACTAATTATAACATAAAAATAGCTATAATTATTATTCTATCTATATTTTTCCCGTTAGACTTCAAGCTTTTTAGGGTAAGTTACCTTAAATTACTATTATTGTGTTATAATATAACGTGTTTTATATAAAATATAAATAGAGGTTAATTATTATGACAAATAGAAGTATTAAGAACACCAAAAAGAATAAATCTATTATGGGAACATTGTTTTCGGCTATTGTTGCCATGGTAATTGTTGGACTTATAGCAATTGCAAGTTTCTTTGGTTTAGCTAAGTTTACTACAAACACTATTTTAGCCAAAGACATAGTTCAGCCAGCTTCTTCGCAATTTTTTGATACCAATGGTGATTTATTATGCACTACTGATTCTGACGAAGACCGGTTACCCGTAAGTTTCAATAAAGTTCCTAAAAACTTACAGAATGCCTTTTTGGCAGCAGAAGATATTAGGTTTTATGAGCATGGCGGTATTGA
Source organism: Acidaminococcaceae bacterium (assembly GCA_029004715.1). Lineage (GTDB taxonomy): Bacteria > Bacillota > Negativicutes > Acidaminococcales > Acidaminococcaceae > JAAYAE01. Next base: position 27,333 of record JAQVYX010000002.1, read on the forward strand.
TTACAAAGGTATAGCCCGTGCATTATTTAACAACATTCTTTCTGGCGATATTCAAGGTGGTAGTACCATAACGCAACAATTAGCTAAAAACTTCTTTCTTACTCAAGATCGCACTATCAGCCGTAAAATACATGAAGCCTTTATTGCGCTGCAATTAGAACAAAAATATACTAAGCAGGAAATTTTTGAAATGTATTTGAACCAAATTTATTTTGGCCGCGGAGCTTACGGTGTGGAAAGTGCCGCAAATACTTACTTTGGCAAACATGTAGAAGATTTATCGTTGGCAGAATGTGCTATGCTAGCCGGCATCCCCAAAAGTCCTAACTACTACTCTCCTATTAATAATCCCAAAGCAGGGGCTGAACGGCAAAAAATTGTTTTAGAACAAATGGCCAAATACAATTTTATTACTAAAGACCAAATGAACAAAGCCATTAACCAAAAATTAGTCTACAAAAACATTGTAACTGATTTAGGTTCTAAAAAATATTTTATTAATTACTGTATCCAAATATTGATAGATAAATATGGTCCTGACGCCGTCTATAAACAAGGCATGAAGGTTTATACCACTTTGGATCCGGATATGCAAGAAGCAGCTGAAAAGGCTACCAAATTAACTCCAACTTATTATACGGATAAATCCAAATTAAAGCAGCCTCAATCTGCTTTAGTCGCCATAGATCCCCAAACAGGATATATTAAGGCTATGATTGGCGGACGTGGGAATGATCAGTTCAACCGGGCTGTATTAGCGGAGCGCCAGCCTGGTTCTGCATTCAAGCCCTTTGTTTACTTAAATGCTTTTGAACATGGTGCTACGCCAAATTCCAAAGTTGATGATAAACGTATGCCAGGCGAATGGGATCCTCATAACTATGATTATCGTTGGCATGGTCTGGTTACTATGCGTACGGCTCTCATTCATTCTTACAATATTCCTGCTATTAAAACTGCCATGGAGTATGGCACTGACAATGTTGTTAATCTAGCTAAGAAAATGGGTATAACTACCTTAGTAGATAGTGGCCCTTATTCTGATGCTCATCCTTCCATGGCTTTAGGCGGCTTAACACATGGTGTTACTCCTTTAGACATGGCTGGAGCTTTTGCAAGCATAGCCAATATGGGCGTCTATAATAAACCCACTGCCATTACTAAGGTCGTTGACCGCAATGGCAAAGTTCTTTTTGAAAGTAAGCTTGCCCCTGTACGGGTTTGTAAAGCAAAAAATGCCTACATGCTGGTTGATGTTATGCGCGACGTTATGACTAAAGGTACAGGTACCGGAGCCGCAATTAACAGACCTTGTGCCGGTAAAACAGGTACGACAACTGATTGGAGAGATGCTTGGTTTGTTGGCTTCACCCCTGATTTGGCTGCCGCTGTGTGGATTGGCGATGATAGCAATGATAGCTTAGGAGATATGACAGGTGCTGATGAACCTGCTACTATCTGGCGTGTATTTATGTCTAACGCTCTTGCTGATATTCCCGCTAGTGACTTTGTGAAACCATCTGGTTTTACTATGCCACCGGCTGAACCTGATGATAAGAAAAAAGATGATAAAAAGAAAAAAGATGACAAAAAAAACGCTACATCAAAAAAGAATATAAATTCCGGTAAGTTACCTGGAACGTCCACCGGCAATTCTTTCTCCATACCAAGACCACCATCTAGTCAACCAGATAATAAAGAACAAGATTCTTCTAATTCCTCAGAACAAAAACCTATTGTATCTAATAAACCAACCCCTTAATGTTAACAAGTTTACATAAGACTGTCACTTAAGAATTTTTCTTGGTGACGGTCTTATTTTATGTTATAATTAATTAATGAATACTGTATACAAAGGAGGATATCATGAATAATAATCCGCTTAAAATTATGGAAACAGTCCTTAGAGATGGTCACCAATCTTTGGCTGCCACTCGCATGCGCACCAGTGATATGATTCCCATCTTAAGAGAAATGGATAATGTAGGCTACCACGCTTTAGAAGTATGGGGTGGTGCTACTTTTGATGCCTGCTTGCGTTTCCTAGACGAAGACCCTTGGGAACGGTTGCGCAACATCAAAAAATATGTAAAAAAGACCCCGTTGCAAATGCTTTTGCGTGGTCAAAATATTTTGGGCTATAATCATTATGCTGACGACGTTGTACGCGAATTTGTCTTCCGCTCTGTAGATAATGGTATTGACATCATTCGTGTTTTTGATGCTCTAAACGATCCCCGTAACTTAGAATGTGCTATGAAAGCCACCAAAGATGCCGGGGCACACGCTCAAGGAGCTTTGGTCTATACTATAAGCCCTTATCATAAAACTTCGGACTTCGTGCATTTTGCCCAAGACCTTATTGACATGGGTGCAGATTCTATTTGTATAAAAGATATGGCCGGCTTACTTTCCCCTTACGCAGCCTATGACTTAGTAAAAACTCTCAAAGAAAAGACCTCCGTGCCTATTGAAGTACATTCACATTGCACAAGTGCCATGGCTTCAATGACCTATATTAAAGCTATTGAGGCAGGAGCTGATATAATTGATACTGCTATATCGCCTTTTTCCGGAAGTACTAGCCAGCCAGCTACTGAGCCTTTCGTGTATTCTTTTGCCGGTCAACCCCGTGATACCGGTATCGATTTAGAAAAACTACATACCTTGGCAGATTATTTCCGTATTGTGAAAAGTGATTTGACTACAACCTTTAATTTAAATACCAACATTCCCGTTGATCCCAAAGTTTTAACTTTTCAAATACCCGGTGGCATGCTTTCTAATTTGTTACACCAAATGAAAGAACAAGGAGCCGAAAATAAGTATCCTGAATTGTTGAAAGAAATGCCAAAAGTGCGTGCAGAGCTAGGATATCCACCGTTAGTTACTCCTACAAGTCAAATCGTCGGTTCTATGGCTGTACTTAATGTAACTTTAGGACGCTACAAAATGATTTCCAAAGAAGTAAAAGATTTAGTACGCGGTAAGTACGGTCGCACTCCAGGTCCTATTGACCCGGCAATTAAAAAGATGATTATTGGTAATGAAGAACCCATTAACCATCGTCCTGCAGACGATATTCCGCCACAAATGGAAAAAATGGCACAAGATTTAGCAGCAACAGGTTACCCTGAGGCTACCACAGAGGATATTTTATCTTATGCACTTTTCCCTGAAATAGCCTTAGCTTATTTTGGCAAACATCGGTGTGAAAATCCCATATGCCCTAATAACTGCAAATAAAACAAAAAAAGCCTCTTACTTATACCTAGGTATAAGTAAGAGGCTTTTTTTATAAAAATTCTTTAAATATGGAATGTCCAATAAATTCTCTCATGATAGAATTATTTGGGATAGCCTCATCATTGATAGATACTACATGACGCAACATAGATAATAATCTCTCCGCGTCAATATATTCCGGGACGTCATGAGGAATAGCCTGTAACAATGGCTCTGCATATTTTTTGAACACAGCAAATTCATAAATTAGCGTTGTATTGAACATGACATCTGCCTCTTCAGAAAATGGGAATATATATTTTTCTTCACCATAGCGTACACTTGGCCATATCTGCAGTGTGCCTAAAGCATCACGTGCTCTGAACTGTGAGTCGCGAACTATACGGCGCATCAGCCTCATATCAGTAGTTTGAATTCTATTGTAGTCATCAAAAGATAGTGGTGTTAAAGCGCTAATATAAATTTTAATTTTATTATCAGCTTCTACAACAGAAGAAAGTTGTTCGTTCAATCCATGAATACCTTCTACAACCAAAACACCATTATCACCTAAATTAGCAACATGTCCTCTAAATTCACGGACACCTGTTCCGAAATTATAATGAGGTATCTTAACAGTCTCTCCCGCCAAAAGTCTTTGCAAATGGTCATTAAAAAGCTCTAAATCTAATGCTCCAAGGCATTCAAAATCATACTCACCATTGGGTTTGCGTGGTGTATACTTACGTTCTTTGAAATAATTGTCCAAAGACAAGGGTATAGGTTTTAAACCATTAACACGCATTTGTACACTAAGACGCTGAGCAAAAGTTGTTTTCCCTGATGATGATGGTCCGGCAATAAGGATTAGCCTGATGTGACTACCTGTATCAGCAATTTTGTCTGCAATTTTCGCTATCTTTTTTTCATGTAAAGCTTCCGCAATTTGAATAATCTCTCTATCTTTGCCAGCCTTTATAAATTGATTTAAGGACGCTACAGTAGGGCAGCCTATAGTTTTACCCCACTCTTCGGTTTCATCATAAATCAGAGCAAGTTTGGGCTGATCAACAAAAGGCGTTAGTTTGTCATAGTTTTCTTTGTTAGGGTAGCACAGCATAATACCTTTTTTATAATTTAACAAATCGAAAGCTCGCAAATATCCTAAATTTGGAAGCATTGGTCCGAAAAAATACTTTTTTTCATTTTGCAAGCCATAAATAGCTACAAAATAATCATTGTTCAAAGCGGCAAGTAAAGGTGCCATATCATCATAAAACCTTGGATTTAATAATTTTTTTGCTTCCTCCTTGGAAATTCTTGTATAAATAATTGGTTCTTTTTCAGCAATCATTTTTTGCATATATCTTGTTATATCCGCTAAGTCATACTTACTAAGATAAATACCATTTTTTATATCGCAAAAAAGTGCCTGACCTATGGTATTCTTCACTTCAATTTGGATTTCCGGACGAGTTTGGTGCAGCGCTACCAAAAATGTATATAAAAGGCTACGCACATAAACATTGTAGCCTTCCGTACTATTCATTTCAATAAACCCTACGCGGCAATCTTTGGTTAAGTGCTTTTGTAAATCCTTGCCCTCACCATCTACTATTCCCTCAACAATAGGCGTCTCATACATGTGTTGAAAGTTGGCAGACACTTCTAATAAAGTTGTGCCTTTTTCATATTGTTTTATCTGACCATCCGGACAAGTAATCGCGAGCATAGCTACCTCCCCATAGTTTTAAAGCACTTGTTCTCCTGCAACAAACTTTCCTCTATCTATTGCCACTAAAAAATATATGTTGGTTTATTCTCCAACCGCATCCATAGCCGCTTTAATTTTAACAGGCATACCCGCAATTTTTTTCAAAGGTACTGCGCATAAAGCTACTCTTACTCCTGCTGCCAAGGGCACTGCATAAATATTATAGTCGTGCAATTTGTCACAAATAGCTTTAGGATTTTTGGCCGGAATAGAAAGAAAGAACCCAGCAATATACGGTAACATCTTTAAGCCACATTCTTGTGCCTCTTTAGTAAATAAATCAGCACGCGCTTTAATCATTTTATAGTAAATATCTCTTTCGTTTTCTACCGCGCTTAAAAGTCCTTTATCATTGTAAACCAACGCCAAGGTTTTCATGGCAGGCCTATTAATATTAGACCAGGTAGCACGACTGGTATATTGATTTATATCGGCAAATTCCTGAATTACATCAGCATTAGAGGAAACCCCTATCATAGCGCCAGTTCTTTGACCATACATAGTAAAGCCTTTAGACATACTGTAAGCAACAATAGTAAGAATGTTTTCCGGAAGATTAGAAATCTTTTTAAAGCACTTTCTTACCTCTTCTTTTTCACCGGCATAATCAATATAGGCAATATCTAATAATAAAATTGCTTTTTTCCCGTTGCCTTCCGTAGCTTCTTTTAGACAAGTAATAACACCTTCTATGTCCTCATCGCTCAAACTATAGCCAGTTGGATTATGAGCTGGGGTGTTAATAATTAGCAGCAGGCTGTCTTGCTTTGCAAAAATTTCCTTGACCTTTGTTTGCAATGCCGGTAAATTATATTTGTTATCAGCATCTAACATTTGGTAAGTTGCTAAAGTACGTCCCATATCTTTGCATAGTACATTATATGGACCCCAATACCAATCAGAGGTAAGTACTGTATCTCCAGCATCCGTATAATTCCAGATTGCATGATGAATAACCCCTGTACCACCAGCAGTAGCAACTGCTGCCAAATAACCCTCAGGTCTAGAATTTCCAAAAGCAGCAGTAAGCACTGCCTCTAAATAATCAGGCAATCCTGAGATTGGCGCATAAGCAATCAACTCATTAGTTTGCAAACTGCGTAATACTTTCTCTACTGTTGGCAAACAAACCAGCTTTCCCTCTTCATCCAAAATAGCTCCGATAGTTGCATTAGTTACCTTATCAGAACCAATTTCAGCTTCCTTTGCCACTGCCGCCATACTTGCAGCAAAAATAATATCATTTGCTGCTTTTCCTTTAGCATGCCTTGCTGCTAAACTTAATTTCATAATAATTCCTCCCTATAATTTTTAGTATATTAATATTATTGCATCTAATAATGCATTGGTCAATATTGGCTTGTATACTAAACTTGTTGTATTGCTATTATAAATAAACTATAGTAGCACCGGCGCCACCTTCATTGTTAGGTGCCATTTCTATACGGCGAACCGCGCTATGTTTTTTTAAATACTCCGTAAGTCCCACACGCAGCATTCCTGTACCTTTTCCATGTATAAGTCTGAAATGTTCCATGCCCGACAAAAGCGCATCATCTATTGCTTTATCAACATAAGGGATAGCTTCATCCACGGTTTTACCACGCACGTCTATCTCTGTGGTAGTTGTTTGTGCCTTTTTTACAAACATATCATGTCTCTGGTTGGGAACTCTGCGCATGGTAGATTGCTTAGGTTTTGCTGCTTGGGAGCCCTCGGGGAGTAGCAAGCAGTTTTTCATAGCTACCGTAGTTCGCATAACACCAACTTGAACTATAACTTGTGCCCCATTTATTTCAGCAATTACTCCTGATTGGCCTAAAGTCTTAAGGTATACTTTCTTACCCACAGCTGCATTTCCTGCCGCTAAACCTTGTCCTTCCGGAACAGGTTTGCCCTCTAAAGCAAAACTCTTGTTTAGACCTTTCCGCGCCATTTCAGCCAATTCTTCTACTTTTGCAGTATCTACCAAATTTTTCATAGCACGCAACTCTTTAAGAATAGCACTAGATTCTTTGCGTGAATTGCGATAAAGAGCATCTGCTTCTTCTCTGGCTTTGCGTAATGTTTCATTGCGACGTTTATCTAAATCCAGCTTTTTTTTCATTAGGTCAGTTTTTAAACGCTCTGCTTCCAAACGCAAGTTTTCTATTTCGCTATTACGGCGCTGATATTGACGTCTTTCTCCTTCCAAATTTTGCAGAACATTTTCCATATTAGCATGCTCTTGCCCTATTAGGCTTTCTGCTTGAGCCAAAATACTCTCTGGCAGTCCTAACCGTTTACTAATATAAAAAGCGTTACTGCTTCCTGGAACACCCATAAGTAATTTGTAAGTTGGCTGCAGGCTAACAGGATCAAACTCTACGCTAGCATTTTCCATTCCGTCATGTTCGTAGGCAAAGGTTTTTAGTTCACTATAGTGTGTAGTAATAATAGTCATAACTTTTTTTCCATGCAAATAGTCCAGCATAGCCATAGCTAAAGCCGCACCTTCAGTAGGATCAGTTCCTACACATATTTCATCTACCAGAACTAAATCACCACTATTAGCCTCTTGAAGGATACTTACCATATTTTTTAAATGCCCTGAAAATGTAGATAGACTTTGTTCAATGCTTTGTTCATCCCCAATATCTGCGTAAACTCCCCCAAAAACAGGCAACTTAGCAACATGAGCAGGAACAAACATACCTGCCTGTGCCATAAGAGCAAAAAGTCCTACAGTCTTTAAAGCGACAGTTTTGCCACCTGTATTAGGACCGGTAATGAGCAAAGAATTAAACCCATCTCCCAAATTAATATCTAACGGTACTGCCTTTTCCGGATCCAATAATGGATGCTTACCCTGAACTATTTCAATTTTATTTTGCAATAAAAGCATGGGGCGTTGGGCCTTTTGCTTCTTAGCCAAATATGCTTTTGCGCAAATTAAATCCAATTTTGCCAGTACTTTTAGCGTAGTATCGAGTTGATCAGATTCCAAAGCTACACTGGCGGACAATTGGCGTAAAATGCGTTCCACTTCTTCTTTTTCTTCCGAAATGTATTTTTTAATATCATTGTTAAGATTAACAACGGCTAAGGGTTCAATAAACAGCGTAGCACCACTGCCTGATTGGTCATGAACTACACCGGGGAAATTAAATTTGTATTCTTGCTTAATAGGTATAACGTACCTATCTTCACGCATAGTTACCAATTGGTCTTGAAAATATTTTTGGTTTTCTGCAGAATGCAAAATACTATCTAGCTTTTCCTTAACACGTCTTTTGGCTACTAAAATACCCGTGCGCAGCCCAGCCAATTTAGTTGAAGCACTATCTTTTATTTCACCTTTTTCAGAAATAGCGCTGTTTAATTGTTTTTCCAAACGTGGAAATTCTTGCATAGCATTCGCATAAACAGATAAATTAGGTGCTTGCTGTGCAAATTCTAGGAGAAAGTTTTTTATCTGACGCATGGAGGCTGCGGTATTAGCAATAGACATAAGCGTTTCTATGTCAAGAACAGCGCCTACCTTAGCTCGCTTAGTCCCTTCCGTTATATCTACAGCACCACCAAAAGGAAAACGTCGACCAGATTCCTGCAAGCGCAGGGCCTCTGCGGTCTCTTCTAACATTTTCTTTACTACAGCGAATTCATTTTCGCTACGCAATTCTAAAGCTAAATTTTTACCCAAAGATGTAGATGTTTCTTGTGCCAAAGCATCTTTAATTTTGAAAAACTCTAATGTTTTTACTGCGAATTTTGCCATTAGTACTCCTTTATAATACTCCCCGGAAATAATGCCCACGAGTGGTATGGGGAAGATTTTCACTAACTACTATATCCTTGTTCAAAACTTGCCGATATAAAGTTACTATTTGCTCTGTTTCAATTGGGCTATAACTACGAGCATCAATACGTAGTCTAGTAATCCCGCAAGCCTCTATTTGTTTTACGCTGGTAACCATAGATAAATCATGTCCATTTAAAATATGCGTACGTCCAAATTGATCATGCTTCAAAGGAAATTCTTCGTTTTTTCTATCCTTAAGAAAAGTTTCTTCTTTACAATTGAAAGAACATTTTCCGGTTTGAATATTTCCCACAAAACTACCAGGCACACAATATTCAGATACCATCATTTCTAAGGGTCCTTGGACCAAACATTCTAACTGTATTGGTGTTTCTTGTGCCAAATGTTCCACTTGCCCCATGGTCAACTCCGGAGACAAAGTCGCCCCCACGGCTCCTTCTTGATGCCAAAAAGCTAAACTTTGTCCATTATATTGGTTCAGGCTATAGTCTAACCATAAAGGCAGTTTAGTCTTTTTAGCCATAGGCCATAGCCCATTATTAGCAATGATTATTAAATCCGGAGACAATGTTTGCCAATAAGCAAATTGCCTTTCATAATAATTTAGTTGCTTCTCTCCCACAATACGAGAGGTAGCAATGGCCATTTTACGATTGCCATTTTTTACCATGTGAGCAATTTTTGCATAATCTTCCTTTAATAAGAGCGGCAAAGAATAGGAGTCACCACCTACTATTAACCAATCAGCTCCTGCCCGCAATGCCGCCATCGCCTTATCTAGGGTATCAACATGCACTGCTAGCTGTGCATGCTTGCTCATAGTATGATTGTGCATAACCATCAAGGCATCTCTGTGCCAATGTTGTTGCCTACGCTTAGGGGTAAAACCTGCGAGCCTCTTAGCATTTAAAGCTTCAGTAGCCTTGCGTCTTGCTTCATTAATTTCGCTCATGGGTACCATAACTTCTGCATCACAAATAAGATCTAGTTTAGCCAAAGCATATTCACTTGTCCCTAATCTATCCATTTGTTTCATGACTGTTTCTTCATTTAAAGCATGTTTGCGAGCTTTTTCTACAATAAATTCTGTAAGGCCACTACCTATATTCCCTTCCTCGTCTTCTAGAACTACGGACATAGGTTCCCCTAAATGGGCAGTTACCGTAGCATGTAAAGGGATTCTTTTTTTATTATGCTCTCCATAAAAATTACCGGCAAAAGTCATGAGTTCATTATCAAAAGTTCGAAAAACCCTATCATTTAATTTAATACCATTGGGCACATCTATCTCTACTTGCTTGCCCACAGCAGCTATTTTCACTTCTTGTCCTTCACAACGCATTGAAGTTATAGTTGTTCCCACTCGCCCACCTACAGAAACCCAAAATTCCAAGCCATCTCCTAAATGCAATTCCTTTTCTAATTTAATGGTGGCTTTCTTTTCATTATATTTTATTTGCGTTACACGTCCAACTAAAACTCCCCTGTTATTAGGACGACGATCACTCATCATCTCGCTGCCTTGAGGTTTTTCTAAATAAGCCGTAGTGAAATCACGATTAAATATTTGTTCAATATTTCTGTTATCCTTCTCGGCTACTTGGTAGTTACCCTCTAAATAGCTATCAATGGCCCGACGATAAATATCTGTAACAATAGCCACATATTCCGGTCTCTTCATCCGTCCTTCTATTTTGTAAGACACTACGCCTGTCTCAAGAAGTTGTGGCAAAATAGACAAAGTATTTAAATCCTTAGGGCTTAGCAAATATTGTCCTGCATCGCCATGCTCTAAAATATTGTGTCCTTCTTTATTTACCAAAATATAGGGCAAACGGCAAGGTTGCGCGCAACGCCCTCTATTACCACTGCGGCCCCCAATAAGGCTACTCATGAGGCACTGACCGGAATAACATACGCACAAAGCACCATGAATAAAAATCTCTATTTCGGTATCTGAAGCTGCGCAAATATTTTTAATATCTTCCAGTGTGCATTCACGGGCTAAAACTGCCCTTTCCATGCCCATTTCCGCAACAAATTTTACGCCTTCAGAATTTGTTACCGTCATTTGGGTACTGGCATGTAAAGGCAACTCCGGAACAAGCTTTTTAGCTAGATTGACAACTCCCATATCCTGCACAATAATACCGTCAATTCCTATATTATTGAGAAAAATAAGATATTTACCTAAATCTGCCATTTCACCATCATCCACCAGCGTATTTACTGTAACGTAGAGTTTAACTCTATGTAAATGTGCAGTGGTTACAGCTCTTTGCATTTCCTCATCACCAAAATTATCTGCGTATTGCCTAGCGCCAAAATTTGCTCCGCCCAAATAAACTGCATCAGCACCGGCGTTAACAGCAGCCTCAAATGCTTCCCATGTACCTGCGGGAGCTAATAATTCTATATTTTTTCTTTCCATTTTATCCTCCAATATTTCCTTTTTATAAAATACTACTTGTTCCTTCTATAAACTACCATGCTAGCAAGAAAAGACCTTTGCACCCTTCTCTTCAAGATAAGTTAGCTATTACCAGTACATCTATATTCTAACAAGAAATCAACTGAAATACAAAGCCAAAAGAAAAATAGCCACCTAAAGGTGGCTATTTTTCCCTTTATTTACTGCACAAAAAAATCGTATGTCATTGCTTGGTCCGCATTTTGCGCCCAGGGTCTTTTATATTCAAAAACCAGCTTATACTTACCGGGTTTGGTAAAACCAAAGAAAAGGATAGTATTGCCTGGCACGCCGGTAACATTTGCACGGGTATTAATTGGTATAAATAAAGAACTTCCCATGCTTACAAACCCATCCGGTTTATTACTTTCAGACATATACCAATCAAAACCGGTAGAAGGATTGGAAGGCAAATACAAAGAAACCAAGGAACCTACTTGCAAATGTAATGTTTTGCCTTCGCTAGCCCCTGTTACCTTATAGCCGGTCATAAACCTGGCGCAACTAGCAATATTAAGATACTGCAATATTGAGGTATACGGTAATTTTTCTGAATAAGCCGCCCCATTTCCTGAAGATAAAAGCAAACCCTCTTCAGAAAAAACGTATGACCTAGAAGCTAGTGTTTTAACAAAAGCATCCTTAAGATAAAAGAAATCTTTCGTATTACATTCTTTACCGGAAATTATATCAATATTAAGGCCCTTATAAAGGGTTTTATCCCCGGAAGCTTGTAAAACTACGCTAAGCATCGTGGGTCTATTCAATGTAACCTCATAAGATAATTTTACTTGACCTCCTGCATCTTTCCCTAATTTTTCAGCAGCATCATTCAATAACTCATTGATGCTTTTTTGCACATTAATATCGTGTACCCCATCTATCATAGGTATAGTACCCTGTCGCTTGCCATTGCTTAAAACATTCTCCATAATAGTAGATTGCCCAAAAGCCCACGCATTTACCGTGAACAATAATAAAAGCAAAGTTAAAATACATGTCTTTTTCATCAATGCTGCCTCCTAATTCATATAGCAGGAAGTAGAAAATTTTTCTAGCACAGACTTATCACCCTGCATGGAAAATCCATCGCCTAGCTCAATCCTACCTGCGCTGACTATTATACCACATATACTCACATTTCGCCCAATGTATATTGGCCCCTTAGCAAACAAAAAAGCATGTTCCAACTTAACATTATCTCCTATAATAATTTTATCATTGCAAATAAGCCAAAGTTTGCCACTACTATGACAATTTTTTTGAAGGTTAATTGGATTGCCTGAATATAAAACTCCATTGCCTTTTATAATAGTATTATTGCCAATAATATAGAGGCCGCTACTAACACCATTATCATTGGCATATATTCTACTTAACAACCCGACCTCCCTTAGCGCACAAGCATCTGGCAAAGGCATGCTTTTATACTTTAAATAACCTTTTGTATCTATTGTTGGCACAATATTAGTTAGTGGATAATTAGCAGGTAAAAGGTCCTTAGGAATGTTGCCAATTATTTCTTGACCACTGTATATTATATTATTATAAATTTCATGATTTGTTCCACCAGGTGGTTCTAGCTGCAAATGCTGCATTTGCCAAGCAACATTTTTACTTTTAATTTCTACATTAACGGCACGCAAGGGCAAAGTTGCGCAATTTTCCACTTGAATTTGCGGCACCACACTTTCAGCCCCGGGATAGAGCAAAATTGTCGGTAACCTTTTGCTGCTTAACTTAACTGGTTCTTTTGTTTGCAAAGCTTGCAACATTAAATCTATACCTAAGACTACAATTTGACGCTGTCGAATATATTCCTGCTGCGACTTAGCTTGTTGGCAAACAATATGTAAAATACCTTGGGTAAGTATAAATAAAAAGACCACTAAAAAGATTACTGATAGAACAGCAAACCCTCTTTGATGTGGTCTTAAATAACACAGCCGTTGCATAGACGTATCACCTCGACAAAAGTTTTACAGCGCCCTAAAGTCGTTATTTTTATTTGCATTTTTAATCGCAAAGTATGTGCATTAATTTTTTCACACTGCCATTGTTCTATGGAAACTTCAGGGGAACTAAGGGGATTTATTCCTGCAGTTCGGTCTTCTATTTTAGTGCTTTTATATATTGCTGTTTTGTTTCTCTCATTAGGCATATTTCGACAATAAAAAACAACTGAACGTCTAAGACCAATATTTTGGCATATTATCATGCTGCCATATTTATTTTCCTCAAGGACTATCTCTCTAGTACTATAAACTAGCTCGCTTTCTACACTGCTGATAATTACTCGTGCTGCACGATGCAATTCTATATCAGCGTAAATTCTCCCCAAAGAACCTATCTTTTGTAAGAAAAGTTGATAAAATGTGGCAAATAGGACACATATAAACATAGTGGCAAGAAGAATTTCTAACAATAAGAACCCGTTTCTCCTAGTCATAACCCACTAAATTAACTACGGGTATAGTTTCCCCCATCAAATAGACTTCCACAAACAATATTTTATAATTACTATTTGTACCCACAGGTATTTTCCCTCCTCGGATCCGGAAATTTTCCTGTTGTTTATCCACTTGCTCAACTGCCGTATTACCTCTTAGCTCCAACAATGTTGCCTGAGCTAGTCCAAAAGCTTCGTGTGTATAGTTATGCCGCAACATAATCCTAACTCCAACGCAGTAAAAAGAAACAACACTTAACCCCCCCACAATAACAATAAGTATTGCCGCTACTAATTCTAAAATAATAAACCCCTTACGTTCTTTATTCATCTTTTATAACAATACGCCCAGTAACAGGCTGTACTTCAACAATTTTTTTAACTTTATCGTCATCTCTAAGTTGTACAATTATTTTGGCATAAGCTTTGGGCACTCCCCCAGGCAAAAATTGAATTTTATTAATGCAAAACAATTTCAAACACCCCCAGCCTACTTTAGATAACATTACTGTTTTTGTTTTGCCCTGATTAATATATAGATCATAGCCTTGCCCATCACTATGTATTTTCAAACTTTGTAGATATTTATCTTTAATATAAAAAGACCTTGTTTGCATTGCTGATAACTCTAATCTAAGATAATGGCAAGCACTATTTAGTTTCATTATTTTACTTTGTTGCTGCCATAACTTATAGCTAGGATAAAAAGCTATTTCTAGTATTAGGATAAGCACAATAGCAAGAACTACTTCTATTAAGGTAAACCCCTTAGTAAACCGTCTATCGGATATTTTCGGTAGCTTAGCCTTCATTTAGTCCCACTCCTAAAATAATCATTTAAGCGTTATCTCACCGGAAGAATTTATCTTGTCCCCCTTAGAATTAGTCCCAGAAAGCTTATAGGTAATATCGGAGTCTCCCTTCTGATATTCAATACCTTTATATGTTTCGTGCTCAATATATCTGTTTTTTTTAAGGACTGCCAAGTCTTCAGGAACAGTACCGTCATGTTCTAACTGATATATTTTTATTGCTCCCTCAATTTTTGCCAACGTACTTATAATTTTAGTATTCTCAGCACGATCCATCGCCACCTCAATAGATGGAACTAAAGCTACAGCTAAAACGCCTATTATGGCCATAACCGCTACCAGTTCTATTAGCGTGAAACCCCTGCTGCTTTTACGTACTGTGATTTTATGCTGCATAATTTGCTTAAACATAGTCTTCAACTCCTATTATTTATAGTCTGGCAGCCCAGACATTAAACCCAGTATCGGCGACGTTATAGAAAAAACAATACACCCTACTAACAAAGCAATGAACACCATAAGTATAGGTTCAATCATAGCTTTTAGATTTTTCAGCTTAGCTTGCAAATCTTTATCTGTAATATTAGCTGCCTCCATAAGCATTTCTGCCAAGTTTCCGCTCTCTTCACCCACAGCGATAAATTCTAGGGTTGTAGGGTCAAAGATTTCACTACAAACCGCCGCTGCCTTACTGACAAGCATACCTTGTAAAACTTCACTGCTTAAGTGTTCGCTTTGCCTGCGTAGTATTTCCAAGGATAATGTTTCTCCTGCTGCCTTAAGTGCTGACGGCAGCGCAATTCCACTAGATAGCATAATAGACAGTATCCTGCAATAACGTACTTCCAACAAATCATGATAACAAGATCTAATTAAGGGCAATTTTAGTAGTAAAACTTGCCACTTTTCTCTCCCTTTGTATATTTGCCATATAAGTATAAAAAGCATAAAAAAAAATTCCCAACGAAAATCAGTAAAGGCTTTTCCCAAGAAAAGCAATATGCTTAAAGACATGCTGGGCTCCACTTGCATTGTTATATATAAATCCAGCAGAAGTGGTAATACCGTGCACAAAAAGTACATAAAAGTTAGTCCAGCAAGCAACAAAACAATAACGGGATAAATACAAGCATTTACTAAAAATCTTTGCTCTTGCACTTTTTTTTGATAAAAAGCTGCCAATTGCGCAAAAAGTACCGCTATATTTCCGCTGCTTTCCCCTGCCTCAACAATTCTAACGTCAGTGTGATTAAATATTGGAAACAATTTTCGCATAGCAATAGAAAATGCCAACCCCTTAAATAAATCTGCTTCCATATTCACACAAATTTCTGCCAATATTCCTGTACTTTTATTTCTAATAATTTCCAAGGCTCTAAGCAGTGTAATGCCACTATTTAGCAAAGTTGATAATTGTCTGAAAAAGTTTTCTTTACTTTTATTCGTTATTTTTTTCGTACTCCATATTCTTTTATAATTATACCAATTGTTTATCTTTTGTATCTTTGTAACATATCCATGTCGTTCTTGTACGTATTCTGCTACTTCTCGATCACTACAGGCTAGTAACTGACCAGTAAAAATCTTGCCACTTTTATTGCGAGCACGCCACCGATACAATTGCAATCCCTCGCCTCCTTTCCAACTGGGATAAGAGCAACCTTCTCCACTGGTGCCTTGTTTTCCTTCCATATTTGTAGTCTTTTGCACAATAGGGTATTTAGCTGTGATAATTGGGTAGTTATATAAAAAAATAAAAGTAAAGTTTTCTCCTAAAATACTTCGGTCAAAAATATTATCCACAAAAAGTACACCTCCCAATTTTGGGGTTCTATACTAAATGTTGGAGTGATTTCTCACTCCAACATTTTTTTGCATCGTTTTGCTTTGAAAATTAAGGCATAAAAATACCGGTGGTCATTATATGACCACCAGTGAGATTAACTTGTATTGGGTTACCCCAACATTTTACAGAGAACCTTTTTAATTTTTAACACACGCACAAATCCAGTTTGAATTTTAGATAAGTTTAAACTGCCTTTGTTTTCGAAGAAATAGAACTACCTTTTTCGCTGTTTAGCTTCAATTTTCCCCACATTGGGCCTGATAAGAATGTAGAAGTATAGAAACCACTTGAGAAACCAACTAACATTGCAAAAGCAAAGTTATGAATAGTATCTCCGCCAAATAAGAAGATAGCGGCAATAGCAAATAAGGTTGACAGCATTGTATATAAGGAACGAGTCATACATTGCCAAATACTTTTATCTACCATCTGCCCCAAGTCTTCACTACGGCGATGGTTTTTTAGATTTTCACGAATTCGGTCAAATATTACAATGGTACCATTAACAGAATAACCTACAACTGTAAGTAGTGCCGCCACAAAAGAAGAGTCCATTTCCAATTGGAAGAGGGAAAAATAGCTAAGTACAACAGTAACATCAATCATTAAAGCAATAATAGCCGCCATTGCAAATTTAAATTCAAAACGGAAGGTAATATATATAATCATCAAAATCCAAGACAAGACAACAGCCATAGCTGCTTGTTGAACCAATTCACTACCTACGGTAGCGCCTACTTGTTCTACTCTAAGCACTTTATATGTACCTAGTTTAGACTTTAAGTCCTGCATAATAACATGACGTTCATTATCATTATCACTAAGAATCCCTGTTCTAATCAAAACAGAGTCGCTCTCTTTAATATTGCCATTAGATGTTCCCAGCTGTATGACACTATTACCTAGATCATGTTCTTTTAAAACATCACGAACCTGAGCAACACTAACAGGATTGTCAAACTTTAAATCAATAATACTACCACCAGTAAAATCAATGCCCAAATTAAAACCACGCATAAACATAGAACCAATGCCTATAAGCAGAAAAATAATCGTAATCGAAAAGAAAATTTTGTAATTTTTAAAAATAGAAAACATTATTTAGCCACCTCCTTTTTAGGAGCAGCTGCACCATAAAAAGCAGGATTTGAAGTAATATTGCTAGCAATTAAAAAGCGTAGCATATAACGGGTCACGGCAACAGCGGTAAACATACTAATTAAAACACCAAGAGCCAGTGTAATAGCAAAACCCTTGATGGGCCCTGTTCCTAAATAAAATAACACAGCAGCCGCCATTAACGTAGTAATATTCGAATCTAAAATTGTTATAAAAGCACGAGAAAATCCTGCTTCCATTGCTGAGCGCAAAGTTTTGCCTTTTATTACTTCTTCTTTAAATCTTTCAAAAATCAAAACATTGGCATCAACCGCCATGCCTATAGAAAGTATTATTCCGGCTATACCAGGCAGCGTCAAGGTAGCATTAAGACCACGCATAATAGCTAAAAGCAATAATGTGTAGAACAAAAGTACAATATCAGCAACTAGTCCAGAAGCACGATAAAAAACAAGCATGAACAGAAAAATTCCGCCTAAACCAATTGCAAAGGCTTTGACGCTTTTGTCTTTGGAATCTTGTCCTAAAGTAGGCCCTACAGTTCTGTTTTCCAACATTTCCAGTTGCACCGGTAAGGAACCACTACGCAATAAAATAGCTAAATGTTCAGCCTCTTCCATGTTGCGAGAACCTGATATTTGCGCTTTGCCGCCAGTAATGGCCTCATTAACCACAGGAGAAGTAAGAACCTGTCCATCCAAGGAAATTGAAATTTGTTTCCCAATATTTTGAGAAGTTAAAATGGCAAACTTCTTCCCACCCTCAACACTAAAATCGAGGCCAACAACAGGCTTACCATTTTGACCAACACTTGCCTTGGAATCTTTTAAATCCTTACCTGTCATTACTGTCTTACCAGTCATATCTTTAAATTCCAAAAGAGCAGTACGACCTAACATGGCAATTGCTTTTTCCGGATCTTTTACACCTGGTAATTCTACAATAATACGATCTTTGCCTTGGCGTTGAATAACCGGTTCTGTCAATCCTAGTTCATTAACACGGCGTTCAATGATTTTTACAGACCTATTTAAAGCATCATCATCAACTTTAGCATTTGGTGTATCCACCGCTTGCAAAACAACATGTGTACCGCCTTGCAAATCAAGACCTTGTTTAACGGTTGAGGCTAGGGGTTTAATAAAGAAACCAAACGATACCACAATTGCCACAACCAAAATTAAAAATTTGGTCATATTATCCCATCTCAAATTCTTTCTCCTCCTAACAACTACTATAGTATTTTATCACATGCCAGTAGTAACCTTTCCGTTACTAAGTACTGCATAGTAATATCGTATTCATCTGTGGGTATTGCAACTGCAACTTGCAAGGAGTGAGACACTCCCACAATCGCAGCTTGTGTTGCTTGAGGAAGAAATTGATCATAATAGCCTTTTCCCATACCCATACGCGCACCACACTTGGTGAAACCTACACCAGGAACCAAAATGAGATTCAATGTCTGAGGCCTGATAACTTCATATGGTTCCATAGGCGTACGTATACCAAACTTATCCAAACAAAATTCTTTCAGTCCAGTAATTCTAACTGCCTGCATGAAATTCGAACCGTAAACTACCTGCGGAACGCAGACTATTTTACCATCGGCAAGTGCTTGTTGCAATACTAAATCTATAGAAACTTCTTTGCCAAAAGACAAATAACCCATAATAATATTAGCCTTTTTATAAAGCTCACTATCTAAAATATGCTGGACAATTAACCTACTATTGTTTATTACTTGCTCTTGTGGCATTGCTGCGCGTTTAAACTGCAACTCATGCCTTGCACTACTCTTATCCATTTTATTTATTTTCTATTTCTTCCTGAACATGGCTTACAGCACCTTTAATAACCTTTACTTCAAGGCCTTCTGCAATCTTTAGCATAACATTATTTTCGTTAACTTTTGTTATTTCACCACAAATGCCACCAAGAGTAACTACTTTATTCCCACGCTTTAAGGCATTAAGCATTTCAGTTCTTTTTTTCTGTTCTTTTTTTTGTGGTCTATACAGCATAAAATAAAAAATTAAACCCATAAGTAAAAACGGCCAAACGGTGTTAACGATATTCATAGTTTCTGTTCCTTGCATAAAAATTCCTCCTCTTAAAAGCTATTATTTATCTTATCTTTTGTACTGAGCTAAGAATTCTTCCCGAAATTCAGGGAATTTGTCCTTAGCAATTGCGCTACGCATGTCCTGTGAAAATTTTAACAGAAAATGCAAGTTATGTATAGTCAATAATCGCAAAGCTAAAATTTCTTCAGCCTTAAATAGGTGTCTAATATAAGCTCTAGAGAAATTACGACAGGTATAACAATCACATTTTTCATCTATAGGGCGAAAATCCTCCGCATAGGTTGCATTGCGAACGACTAACCTGCCGGTGGGCAGCATGGCTGTTCCATTCCGTGCCACTCTTGTAGGAAAAACGCAATCAAACATATCTACGCCTAAGTTAACTCCCTCTACCAAACAATCAGGAGTTCCTACGCCCATAAGATAGCGAGCTTTATCTTTTGGCAAATGCAGTGTCGTTTGTGCCAAAATATCATACATTAATTCATGTGGTTCACCCACACTAAGGCCACCTATGCCATAACCGGCAAAGTCTATGTCTGTTAGGCTGTCTGCACTATATTTACGCAAGTCCGGATACATTCCGCCTTGCACAATACCAAAAAGTCCTTGATCCGGACGTTTTTTTGCTTCAAAACATCTTTGCGCCCAGCGTGTTGTTCGTTCGGTAGAAGCTTTAGCATAAGCAAAATCCGCTGGATAAGGAATGCATTCATCAAAGGCCATAATAATATCTGCGCCTAAATCTTCCTGAACCCTAGTAGCTATTTCCGGATTTAGAAACCGCTTAGAACCATCAATATGAGATCTAAAAGTAACGCCTTCCTCTTCTATTTTGCGCATAGCGCCTAAGCTGAAAACTTGGAACCCGCCACTATCAGTAAGCATGCCTCTGTTATAATTCATAAATTTATGCAATCCACCGGCTTTTTTAACCAAATCCTCGCCTGGCCGTAAAAATAAATGATAAGTGTTTGCTAAAATAATTTGCGAATTCATAGCATAAAGTTCTTCCGGAGTTAAAGTTTTTACTGTTGCTTGCGTTCCTACCGGCATAAACATCGGAGTATCAAAAGTGCCATGAGGCGTATGTAGTTTACCCAAGCGTGCACCGGAACGCGAGCACTCTTTAATTAATTCATAGCGTACAGCGTGCATATTTCCTCCTAATTTTTTAAATATATTTTCCTTGACTTAACTTGTCTAAATATCTACCGGCAAAAATGTTAGGAATTGTCACTCCTACTGTTATACCGATAATAATAAGCACTGCTGTTACGCCACTTTGCACAACCGCCATAAAAGCATTAGCGTCTAAAGCTTTTATATTTATGATACCAAATAAAAGTCGATATAATAGTACACCCGGTATCATGGGGATAACAGAGGGAATGGCAAGCACTAGAACCGGTGTCCGCATGGAATGAGCAATTTTTAGAGATATCAGACTAACCAACGTCGCTGCAGCAAAAGCCCCTATTATAATTCCCCAACCCAAATACAAAACAATAAAATTACGTACACATATGGAAAACATACCACCCAAAGCACTAAGGAATAAAAGTCTCTTAGGAATATTAAAAATAATAGCAAATCCACTTGCAGCAATAGCCGCTGCTATACCCTCCACAAAATATTTACTGTCCGGTCCCACACTCAACGAGGTAAAATCAGATACCTGCCCTACATGCATAGCAATAATAATACCAAAAGTCATACTGCCAACAATCAAAATAGTATTTATAAGTCTAGTCATTCCTGCAACAATATGATTATTAAGCATATCGTTGATAGCATTAATTAGCGGCATGCCCGGTATAATAAAAAGCGTACAGGCAATTAAAGGATACCAGGGCGTAGCAGAACCCGATAAAAAGTGAGTTAAATAGGCCAGAAAAGTTGCAAAAAAAGCTGCAATTGCAATACCAGCATAGTTGTTAATTCCCAACTTATTACATATTCTCCGCAACCAAAATCCAGCGGAAGCACTTAGTGCAGTATAAAAAAAAGCCACCCAATCACAGCCAAAGAGTTTGCAAAACCCGCCACAAGCAAGACCTGCCGCTAGAACTGAAATTAAGGTGGGATACTGTTTAGGTATATTTATTATCCTATCAAGCTCTCTTTCATACTCGTCTAGAGAATATCCTTCTTTTACAGACCGCCAGGCAAGTTTGCTAACAGCAGAAATAATTGTCATATCGACACCGTGATTTAGGCATTTTTTAAAATTAGTGTAGGACATATTACCATTAGTAACATTAAGCATTAAAGTTGTGTAAGATATATGAAGTGTGAATTTCTCTGCCGGGATACCCATATTTGCTGCCACTAGCCTAGTATCACGAACAATTCGTGCAGCATCAGCACCACTTTCCATGAGCATCTGGCCTGTACGCAACAGCAAATTAAGCTTGCGTCCAATATGCAAATATGGATCTTCTGCCCCACTATTATTCTTACCCATAGTTTTTCACACTTTCATTTTATTATTTAATAAACATTGCATCGCCAAAACTAAAAAATCGATAACGTTCTTGTACTGCCACAGCATAAGCTGCTAACATTATATTACGCGATGACAATGCCGATACCAACATTAACAAAGTGCTTTGCGGCAAATGAAAATTTGTCACTAGGGCATCGACAAAGCGGAATTTATAGCCCGGATAAATAAATATTTTAGTCCAGTTGCCACCAGGCTGCATAGTTCCTGAAGCACCGGCAGCTTCCAAAGTACGCACAGAGGTAGTTCCAATAGCAACGATTCTACGTCCTGCTAATTTTGCCGCATTTATAGCATCTGCCGCCTGTTTACTAACCGTGTAAAATTCACTATGCATAACATGATCCTCAATAGTGGGCTCGCTAACCGGCCTGAAAGTTCCCAGGCCTACATGCAAAGTCACAAAAACCTCTTCGATTCCCATGTCTTTAATTTTCCGCATTAATTCCGAAGTGAAGTGTAAACCTGCCGTCGGTGCAGCGGCACTGCCCCTCTCCTTGGAATAAACAGTCTGATAACGTTCCTTATCCTCCAAAGGTTCGGTAATATAAGGTGGCAGCGGTGTCTCCCCCAACCTGTCCAAAATTTCTTCAAAAATACCATTAAAAATAAAATGGGCAACACGCCCGCCAAAATCTGTTACTTCTTGAATTTCACAACTAAGGTCTTCACTAAATTTTATTTTAGCGCCTGGGCGCAATTTCCTGCCAGGTTTAACTAATACTTCCCAATCATTGGTGTTAAGTCGTGTTAATAAAAACACTTCTACGCGAGCTCCCGTATCCTTATAGCCATGCAATCTAGCCGGAATAACTCTAGTATCATTAAAAACCAAAAGGTCACCTTGTTTTAAATATTCCACTAAATCATAGAAATGTCTGTGTTCCATTTTTCCATTTCCCTTGTCTACCACTAAAAGACGAGAATGATCTCGCGGCTCCAGTGGGTGCTGCGCAATTAACTCTTTGGGTAATTCATAATCGAAATCTTTTACCTGCATTTTCTCACCTTAATATATTTTTTTTATTTGAATCCCTGTATAATAATGCTGCAAAATTTGTTGGTAATAATCCTTTGACTTTTTGGGTGCCGCCAAGGCCATCCCTCTAGCGCCCCATTGGCTCATTCCCAACCCATGCCCCCAGCCATTACCTGCAATAAAAATTCTTTCACCTGTCACACTGGTCAAAAGCCTTACCTCTCCCATACTACCTGTGTAAGCATCTCTGCCTTTATTATTAGTTTTAATTGGTATTCTTTTCTTGCCAATCTCCATGCCAAACTGATTTAAAATAGGAACTTCAATATAGTCTGGTCTCTTTAGTCCAACATAAATATCAAAAAGTGTACTGTTCAAATGTAGTATGGAACGCAATTTAGTTCCCGCTATTGTTACATTACCTTTGTTACCGCTAAAGGTAATGTTCTTTACCCGTCCTGAAATGCCACGATCTATTGCCTTCATAGGAGCCGCTTTGCGATAGGAAAGTCTAATACTGGTTAATGTTCCTACGTTAAAGCCTGCTTGTGCTAATTGCCTTTGCAATTGGTCACGTGTATAAATTTTTTCCCAGCTAAACTGAGGCGCATCTTGGTCATAATCTTTTACTGCTTTTAGATAAGGGATGGGACTTCCCCAGACATTTTCTGAACTTTCAGTATAACCACCACTACAACTATGGAAAAAAGCCTCTATGGGGCGCCCGTTATAAACAGCTACTACTCCCCGAGTTGTTTCTATCATCTTGTTAGTATTGTCATGTTCTGCTAATATTCCACCGTAAATTTGTCCCATTTCGTTAGCCCGAACATCATAGCCAAGATAATGAGAACTATTGATTTTATTCAAAGCAAAAGAACGTGAAGCTACTGCTTGTGCCTTTATTGCCTCATCAGGCCACAAAGGTATTATTTCCTTGGCTACAACACCATAAAGATATTCTTCTAAGGGCAAAGAATTTATAATATTCAGGGTTTTCTTATTACTGTTTAATGTAGCCCTTATTGCTCCTCTATAGTGTTTTCTGTTCACGTCCACGGGAAATTTAGGATTTGCGGACAAAAAAGAAACAGAAGAACCACCTACAATGCTATTATCGACTTGCAACAGTCCTTTTTTTACACTCACAAAATGCCTGCCTGGGCTAAGAATAATAGTCTTGCCATTTGCCGCCAGCACTTTAATACCACCGCCGGAGCTCAGCTCAGCTGAAAACTGGTTTACAACTAAACCAACTCTAATAGCAGGTCCCATTCCCGAGGCTAGCACAGGAGTTACCTGCATCGCAATTAACAACAAAGTAAGTAAGAGATATCTAACCATAACTACTCCTTTACTTTCTGTTTTGGTTTCTTTTCATAACGGTCCCGTTCGCTGAAAATACAACCACAATAGGGCTGCCTGTACATTTCCAATTCCAAGCTAATATCAACACCCTCTTGGTATCCTACACGATAATCCTCATAGTAAAATGGTATATCATATTTTAGCGCTGCTTGTTGGGCTATAGCCTTTATTAGATCATGTTTTTGGTAGGGGCTTACTAAAAGTGTAGTGGAAAAAGCATCAAAACCATTCTCTTTGGCATATAGTGCCGCTGCTTCTAACCGTACTCTATAACAATATGCGCAACGTACCGTTGGTTCATTGAGCATTCCTTGCAAACATTTTTCCAACGGGTAACTTTTATCAACGATCAATTTATACTTTTTTAACTGACAATATTCACGCAAAGTATTTAAACGGTGCTTTAATTCTTTATAAGGATGAATATTGGGGTTAAAAAAATAAATAGTAAAATTGTATCCGTCCTCCTGCAACTTTTTGGCAGGATAAATAGAACACGGGCCACAACAGGCATGTAACAAAATATTCACTGTACTCACTCCTTAGACGGCATCATAATTCCTAAATATTTATAAGTTTCCGCAGTAGCCACACGTCCACGTGGAGTCCTTTGTAAAAGTCCCAGTTGCATTAAATATGGTTCATAAACGTCTTCCAACGTATCAGTTTCCTCATTAATAGCAGCAGCTATGGTTTCTACACCTACCGGTCCTCCGGCAAAAGTTTTGACAATAGCTGTAAGGATGCGACGATCATTACAGTCTAAGCCTTTATCATCAACTTCTAATTTACTAAGTGCAGATTTAGCTACCTCTCCGTTGATTTTAGCATCACCCATAACTTGGGCAAAATCACGAACTCGTTTCAAAAGGCGGTTGGCCACACGAGGTGTTCCCCTAGCTCTACGAGCTATTTCATAAGCTCCCTCGGCATCGATATTTACCTTTAGAATATTGGCCGCACGTATAACAATTGTCTGAAGTTCTTCCGGTTTATAAAACTCTAACCGACATAAAACACCAAAACGATCACGTAAGGGAGCCGCAATAGACCCTGCTCGTGTAGTTGCTCCAATTAAGGTAAATTTGGGTAAATCCAAACGTACACTGCGAGCACTTGGTCCTTTGCCAATAATAATATCTAAAGCGTAATCTTCCATGGAAGAATAAAGAATTTCTTCTACTGTTTTAGATAAGCGATGAATTTCGTCAATAAACAAAACATCATTATCATCCAAGTTAGTTAAAATTGCCGCTAAATCTCCTTGACGCTCAATCGCCGGTCCTGAAGTTACACGGATATTAACGTTAAGCTCATTAGCAATAATATTAGCCAAAGTTGTTTTACCAAGCCCCGGAGGCCCAAATAAAAGCACATGATCTAAAGCTTCCTTGCGCTCAGTGGCAGCCTTAATGAATACTGACATATTCCTTTTTACTTGCTCTTGCCCAATATATTCAGCCAAAAGCCTAGGCCTTAGGCTATATTGCCAAACGTCAGCATCAGTTTCCTGTCCTGTAATAACTCTCTCATCTTGTTCCATTATTACCTCCCAGCCATTAGTTTCAAGGCTTTACGAACAATTTCTTCCGGTCGCATTGTATCTCTAGCTTGTATCTTATTAATAATTGGTATTATTTCTGAGTTTGTATACCCTAAAGCAAGAAGTGCTTCCATGGCATCATCAGTCACCGTTCCCGTATTCGTACCTATGCTATCAGAAAATTCCATATTAACTTCAGAACTTCCGCCCACTTTATCTTTCAATTCCAAAAGAATTCTTTCAGCAGTTTTTTTGCCTATACCTGGCAGTTTAGTCAAAAACTTTAAATCACGACTTTGAATAGCCACATAAAATTCATCAGGTTTAGCCGCTGACAACATGCCTAAGGCTACTTTAGGACCTATGCCGCTAACTGAAATCAATTTTAAAAAAAGGCTATAGTAGTCCCTAGTTAAAAACCCATACAAAAGTAAAGCATCCTCACGTACAGATAGATAGGTAAACGCCTTTACTTCCTGACCCGTCTTTAAAACCGCTAGTTGTCCTATGGGCATAAAAACACGATACCCTATGCCATTATTGTCAACAATACAGTGATCATTTCCTAGATAATCAAGCGTGCCTTTAATAAACCCTATCATCTTTTCAGCTCCAATCCGTACTTTCTTTTATCAATGGAATGCAATCCACAGATAGCAGTAGCTAAAGCATCTGCCACATCATCCGGTTTAGGCGTCTCGCGAATATTAAGTAATTTTTGTACCATAAAGGTAACCTGTTGTTTAGTAGCTCCGCCATAGCCTACTACCGCCTGTTTAATCTGTATAGGCGTATATTCTACTACGGGTATCCCGTTGTTAGCTGCTGTGAGCACAATAACTCCCCTAGCTTGGCCAACTGTAATTGCCGTAGTTACATTCGTATTAAAAAACAACTTTTCAACCGACATAAAATCAGGTTTATATTCTTCGATTATAGCAGTAAGTTCTTCATATATTTTTTTCAATCTTAGTTCCATGAGCATATCTTTATCCGTAAAAACTGCGCCATAATGTATGGATGTCAAATGACTGCCTTCTAATCTGACAATCGCATAACCACAAATAGCAGTTCCCGGATCTATACCAATTGCTAACATATCATAATCCTTCCCAGCTAATGAAAAGAGACACCCACCAAAATATTCTAAAAAATATGCTGGGTATCCCCTCAACTTACATTAAGCCACAAATTGGCTTTTATTAATCTGGTTAAACAACCAACTATAAAGCAAGCGCAAAAAACCAAATGAGCATTGTGCTACACGATATTACTAACCCTTATAAAACAAAGGTCATTCTTCATCCGGCAAATCAGCATTAGTATAAACATCTTGCACATCATCTAATTCTTCGAAACCATCAATCATGCGTTGTGCTTTAACGGCATCTTCACCGGATAAAGCAACCATGGTATCAGGAATCATGGCAATCTCCGACATAGCAATCTCTATGTTATTATCAGCTAAAACTTTTTCTACAGCATTGTAATCTTCAACAGCAGTAATTATTTCATAGCCTTCTTCTTCAGTTTTCATATCCTCTGCTCCTGCTTCTAGCACTAGCAGCATTAACTCTTCTTCACTAGGGCTGCCTTCTTTAGCTACAGAAAAAATACCCTTGCGTTTAAACATCCAGTTTACGCAACCGGTTTCGCCCATATTACCACCCTTAGAAAATGCATGACGGACATCAGCAGCAGTACGATTGCGATTATCTGTCAAAGCAGAAACCATGATAGCCACTCCTGCCGGGCCATAACCTTCGTAAGTTATTTCTTCATAATTAGAAGCATCAGCAGCACCTACGCCTTTAGCAATAGCTCTTTTAATATTGTCCTTGGGAACATTGTTCGCTTTTGCTTTAGATAAAGCCAGCTTCAGCTTCATGTTACCCGTTGGATCAGCACCACCCATACGTACGGCAATGGTAATTTCACGTCCTATTTTTGTTGTAATCTGGCCTCGAAGAGCATCCGTCTTACCCTTCTTAAATTTAATATTTGCCCATTTGGAATGTCCTGACATCTGTATTCCTCCCAGTATCATTTGTTTGGACAACCTCAATGGTAGTCCCTACATATGTCAATATAATATAACCAATTAATATTACCACAATTGGCCTGTTTTCGCAAATTTAGGGGTCTATTATCTAGGGCTAAATATATGCTTTTTAAAATTAATTAAGCTAGTATTTTTTAAGGTTTTTTGGTCCTAACATTCTATGTTATTTATCAATCTATGGTATAATTACAGACAGCTTTAGACTATTAATCAATTAAGGAGAGATTTTATGACAACTTTAACTGATCCCCAACACGGAAACACTATCGAGCGTAAAGCTATTCCCGCTGAATATAAATGGCGAATAACTGACATTTTTGCCAACGATGAATTATGGGCCGATACCGCTAACGATATAAAAGCCGTTTTACCTTTGCTTACTGACATGCAAAACAAATTAAAAGATAAAGATAGTATCCTTTTTTGCCTACACCTTAGAGACGAATTATCCATGGCTGTAGAAAAAATTTATCCTTATGCCCGTTTGCAAAAAGATGCAGATAACACTGATGGACACTCTCAATTTTTAACGGGAACAGCAGAAGTACTCATGAGTGATTGCTCTAATGCAGCAGCTTTTATTGAGCCTGAGCTTCTAGCCCTGCCAAGGGAATTATTGCAAAAATTGGTCAAGGATCCGGATTGCGTCAACTATAGTCACTATTTTGCTGACTTGCTGCGTTTATCTGACCACGTTTTAAATGCCAGAGAAGAAGAATTGCTCTCTCGCAGTCAATTAGCCACTAGTGCTGCTGCTGATATTTTTCATGCTTTGGTCGGTGCTGATATTACCTTTTCTGAGGCAAAAGATGCCAAAGATAATCTACATCCTGTGAGTGAAGGCAGCTATTTGCTAAACATGACTTCTCCTGACCGTCAATTACGCAAAAACACCTTTACTACTCTCATGTCTACCTATCATAATTTTCGTAACACCTTAGCCGCTTCCCTGACGGCCAGAGCTCGTTCCAGTCATTTTTATGCAACTATGCGCAAATACGAAGATACCAGAGCCAATTCTCTGGCCGCAGACAATATCCCCAGCAGCCTCTACGATGGCTTAATCTCTACGGTAGAAAAAAATTTACCGGCCTTACATGAATATATGTCCTTAAAAAAAGAAGTGCTCAAATTAAAAGAACTGCATCCATACGATATGTATCTGCCTTTAACGCAAAGTGGCGGCGACACTTTTAATTTTACCTTTGCAGAAGCAAAAGCAACAGTTTTAGAAGCCCTTCAACCTTTGGGTGAAAACTACATTACTAACTTAAAAACAGGTCTTGAAGGCGGCTGGATTGATATTTATGAAAATAAAGGCAAACGCAGCGGTGCTTATTCTTGGGGTGTTTATGGCGTGCATCCTTATGTGCTGCTAAACTTCCAACCACGCTATAATAGTGTATCAACTCTGGCACATGAAATGGGCCACGCTATGCACAGTTTTTTCAGCAACCAGTCACAACCTTTTCCCACAGCAGATTATACTATCTTTTGTGCTGAAGTTGCCTCTACTACTAATGAAATTTTATTATTAGAACACATGCTTACCAAAGCCACTAAAGAACAAAAAATTTATCTGTTAAATCAATATTTAGAAGCTGTGCGTACTACAGTATATCGTCAAACTCAGTTTGCGGAATTCGAGAAAATTATTCATGCCCAAATTACTAAAGGTGCTACTTTAACCGCTGATTATTTGGAAGAAACTTGGCATAACCTGAATGTAAAGTACTATGGAGATGCCTTAATCGTAGACAACCTATTAGATAGTGAATGGTCGCGCATCCCGCACTTCTACACCCCTTTTTACGTATATAAGTATGCCACCGGCTACTCGGCAGCTACTGCTTTTGCCCAAAAAATACTTTCTAAAGAAAAGGATGCTATAAATAGGTATCTCCACTTTTTACAAGCAGGCGGAAGCGATTATCCTCTGAACATTTTGAAAGCTGCAGGTGTTGATTTAACTAGCCCAGCACCTATTCAAGTAACCTTAGATAAATTTAAAGCAAATCTAGCTAGATTAAAAGAACTATTGTAGTACAATGCTTTTGCCTAGCGGAACATATGCAAAAAGCGAAGCAGTTATCTTTTATAGATAGCTGCTTCGTTTTTATATACCCAATATTTTTTTAACCGTACTTTCCAGCTCTGTTTTTTCAACTACGTCTTCATGCAATACCGGTAATTTTTCTAATGCAGCCATTTGCAAGGGTATTTTTAATCCTGAAATTTCCTCTAACTTCTTTAGTTCTGCAAAAGTGCCTAGACCGCTAAAATCTTCATTAGGTCTTATTGCTTCCAAAACTGCCGTACTAAACTTAAAGGGACTAGCAGTAGACAATACTATGCAATAAGTTTCATCACTAGTCAAAAGTCTATATTTCTCCATGGCTCTCCAAGCTACTGCCGTATGAGGATCCATCAAGTATTTTTCATCTCTATACACATTGCCGATAGTTTCCTTGGTCTCAAACTCATCAACCCAAGTTCCAAAGAAATCCTGTAATATTTTGCTTTGCAAATTTTTACCAACGCTGTAAACACCGGTTTCCTTAAGTTGATTCATCCATTGAGCTACTTGAGTAGCATTATCTTCTGTTTCTACATACAGTAAACGTTCCAAGTTACTGGAAACTAAAATATCCATAGAAGGAGAAATCGTCCTATAAAATTCTCTACGCTTATCGTATGTTCCAGTATTTATAAAATCTGTCAGTACCTTATTGCTGTTAGAAGCGCAAATGAATTTATTAACAGGCAGCCCCATTATCTTCGCAAAAAAACCTGCTAAAATATC
The DNA here is from genome assembly GCA_029004715.1 of Acidaminococcaceae bacterium. Classification (GTDB taxonomy): domain Bacteria; phylum Bacillota; class Negativicutes; order Acidaminococcales; family Acidaminococcaceae; genus JAAYAE01. The sequence goes on from JAQVYX010000002.1 coordinate 58,178, forward strand.
GCCAAAATTACCGGTAGGCACAGAAAAGTTTACCAAATCACCCGCCTTAATACGGCCTGCATTAACTGCGTCAGCGTAAGCACTAAAATAATAAACAATCTGGGGTACTAAACGCCCCCAATTAATAGAGTTAGCAGAAGAAAAAGCACAATTATGTTCTTTTAACTCCTTTGTTAAAGCCTTATCTCCAAATAATGTTTTTACACCAGTTTGCGCGTCGTCAAAATTACCTTTTACTGCCACTACATGAACATTATTGCCCTGCTGCGTAATCATCTGTCGTTTTTGAATATCGCTAACTCCCTCTTCAGGATAAAAAACGATAACCTCAGTACCAGGTATGTCAGCAAAACCTGCTAAAGCCGCCTTACCGGTATCACCGGAAGTAGCAACTAAAATAACTAATTTCATTTGTTCACCGGTTTTTTTCACAGCTCTAGTCAAAAGTAAGGGCAAAATTTGCAAGGCCATATCCTTAAAGGCAGCTGTAGGTCCATGCCAAAGTTCTAGAACATCGGCATTATCTTTTACTTGACGCAAAGGAACCGGAAAGCCAGAAAATTTTTCCTTGCTGTAAGCTTTAGTAATACATTCTGTAAGTTCCTCTTCAGTAAAATCTGTTAAAAAGCGACTTAAGACGGTAATAGCTCGCTCTCCATAGGGTAATTTGCGCATAGCACAAATTTCCGTCATGGACAAATGCGCAAATTCTTGAGGCATAAACAGCCCCCCATCATCTGCCAGTCCTTGAGCAATGGCATGTGCTGAGCAAATCATTTCTGTTTGTCCCCTAGTACTTGTATATAACATTATATCTCCCAACTTTCTTTTTGAAATTGCATCAACATAATAGCACAAAACAGGGATAAATACCAATATTTTATACTAACCACCCTCAGCCTTAGCTTAAGCATTAGTAAATTCATAACCGTTAGTCACTTTCAGTAAATCTGAAGGAGCCAGCAGTAATTGTAATCCCCGCATGCCGGCACTAATTACAATTTTAGGCCAATTATTAGCTGTGCTGTCCAAATATACCGGATAGTGTTTTTTTGCTCCTATAGGGCTTACTCCGCCTCTTATATAACCGGTAAGTGGCAGCACTTCCTTTAAATGCACTAATTCCGTTTTTTTATTGCCACTAGCTTTTGCCAAGGCTTTTAGGTTCAACTCCCCATCACCACGGATAACAGCAAAAATAATTCCTGTTTTATCACCACGCACACACAAAGTCTTAAATATCTGATTTGCGGGTAAGCCCACAGAATTTGCCACATGAACAGCATCTAAATGTTCTAAGTCCACTGCATATGCTTTTATTTCATATTCTATTTTTGCTTCCTCCAAAATACGAGCTGCGTTAGTTTTCTTTACTCTCATGCTAAGGTCCTTTCTGAAAATAAAAGTTAAAGATTTTGCAATAATACAACACCAAACTTTACGGCTTTTCTTTAATTTACACCAATTGTTTGCTATAATGAATTAATATATTATACCAAATAATTAAGCGGAGTGAAAATGAAGATTAAAATTGCCTGTGCTCAAATTGAAATAATAGCCGGAAATCCACAACTAAACACACAAACAGCCCTAAACGCAATTGCCGAAGCCAAAAGGCAAAGCATTGATGTTTTGTTACTACCGGAGCTTGGTATTCCCGGTTATCTTTTAGGTGATTTGTGGGAACAACCTGCTTTTTTGCAAGATTGTGCAAATTTTGGTGAAAAAATTATTGCTGCTTCTCAGGGAATTTGCGTTGTTTTTGGTAATATCGCTACTGATCCTGCCAAAGTAAATGAAGACGGGCGCATACGCAAATATAACGCTGCCTTTACCGTTCAAAATGGCAAGGTTATCCAAGGACCTTTGCCCTATCCTTTTATTATTAAAACTTCTTTGCCTGATTATCGCGAGTTTGATGACAGTCGTTATTTTCATAGCTTAGTCAAATTACAGCCGGAACTTAAACCTTATAAAACCATGGAAGATCTTTTACAGCCACTAAAAATAATGGTTAGAGGTGAGGAAATTCGCTTGGGGGTTATGATATGTGAAGATGGCTGGACAGAAAATTATCATTTCAATGTGCCTAAAATTCTGCAAAAAAACGGTGCACAAATTCTCTGTAATATTTCCTGTTCTCCCTTTACCTTGAACAAGAATCACAAACGTGACAAGGTCTTTTCCGCACAAGTAAGATCCTGCGGAATTCCTCTTTTATACTGTAATAATATTGGTATTCAAAATAACGGTAAGAATGTTTTCACCTATGACGGCTGTAGCTGCATCTACGATGCTAAAGGGCATTTAGTAGCTAATAGCAACCGCTTTGAGCCTGACCTTTTACTGTGTGAATTTGATACTGCTACCGGTAAAGTCACTAGTAGCTCCGAGCCTAAAGCAGCTCTGTCTGAAACTGAAGAAATATATGCAGCATTGTACTACGGTGCCAAGAAATTTTTAGCGCAAATGCACATCGCTAAAATGACTATAGGTATCTCAGGGGGGATTGACTCCGCAGTAACGGCCGCTTTTTATATTAATGTCCTAGGACCAGAAAATGTGCTCTTAGTAAATATGCCTTCTCGTTACAATTCACAAATTACCAAAAATTTGGCCCAAACTATGGCTAAAGCATTGGGCACAAACTATACTATCATGCCCATCCAAAACTTCGTAGATCAAACTATTGAGCAAATAACTACAACGCCGATTTATAACTATACCCAAAACAGCGACTTTTATTTAAAGCTTACCTCTCTAGCTAAAGAAAATATTCAGGCCAGAGACCGAGGTGCCCGTATTATTGCCGGTTTATCCTCTGCCTGGGGTGGTGCTTTCTCCTGCAATTCCAACAAGACGGAATTGACTGTAGGCTATGCCACTTTTTACGGTGATATAGCAGGCTGTCTAGCACTTATAGGTGATTTGTGGAAGCATCAGGTCTACGCCCTAGGCCGCTATCTGAATGAGGAAGTTTATAAACGCCCGGTTATTGCTGAAGATGTCTTTAAAATTACTCCCAGCGCCGAACTTTCCTCTGCCCAAACCGTCGGTACCGGCGGTGATCCTTTGCTGTATCCTTACCATGATTACTTATTCAAAGCTTTTGTGGAAAAATGGCATAAAGTTTCTCCTGAAGAAATTTTATTATGGTACAAAGAAAACACTTTAGAAGCTAATCTTGGTTGCCAGCCCGGACTAATTGAGCAGCTCTTCGCGACGCCCGCAGCATTCATCGATGATTTGGAACACTGGTGGGAACTCTTTTGTGGCTTTGCCGTGGCCAAACGTATACAAGCGCCCCCGATCCTAAGCATTACTAAACGTTCTTATGGTTATGACCATAGAGAATCGCAGTTGCTCCCCTATTTTTCTCAAAAATACCTTGCCTTAAAAAAAGAATTATTGCAATAAAAAAACAGCAGCTATTGACCATAAAAAGTCAACAACTGCTGTTTTTATTTACATTTTTCATGTCGTGGATTAGCTAGGCGCTGATAGGAACAATCCTAGCAACGATTCACCTATTTACCATAACCTGCGCCACCTTCGGCCAAATCAGTGGCCGTTTTAGCATTTATAGTACCACGACCGTCAGTAATAGCATAAGTCGCATCGTCAGGGATTGTTACCGTAGTTGTTGGCTTAGCTGGGAAAACAGCACTACCTTTTGCAGGTACTGGCCAAGCAGCCAAAAGTTGAAATGTTGTTGGAGTATCTCCGGTTGCTGCAGTAGTTAAGTCGGTGTCAGCTGTTGGTAACTTTCCAGTCTTAGCATTATAAATAACAATAGCACTGTCGATAGTTCTTAAATCTGCAACAATTCTTGCTCCGCGGGCTGTAGCAGTAGCATTTAGAAATCTAGGAATCGCAATACCGGCTAAAATACCTAAAATAGCAATGACAATAACAAGTTCGATCAATGTAAAACCTTTTTTACCTTTAATTAAATTTTTCATTCATATTCCTCCTTCAATTTTCCTAATGTTTTCTGCTCATGCAAAACTCACTTGGCTTTATTTCTATATAATACCATTAATTAATTAAAAGTCAACTTTTTTTTAATTAATTAATGTTGTATTTTGAAAAAAAAATATGTGTAAATTTATTGAAAATGATTTAAGCTGCACAAAGGGCTTCATGTAAATGATTATGCTTACAAATTACCTACCTTAGTGACTATATCGAACATGGGAAGTAACATAGCAATGGCAATAAAACCAACCACAAACCCCATAATTACAATGAGGAAAGGTTCTAAAAGTACCTGCAGCCTGCCCATCATATCATCAACTTCATTACCATAGAAAGTAGCGATTTTGTCCAACATATAATCTAAAGAACCTGTCTCTTCGCCCACCGCAATCATATTTACCACCATAGGAGGAAAAAGTCGGCTTTTCTTTAGTGGTTCAGCTAGCCCCCGACCTTTTTGCACATTGCCACGAGCTTCCAGCAAAACCTTTTCCGCTTGCAAATTGCCGGTAGCTTTACTTACCACTGTTAGAGCTGTCAAAATAGGAACTCCACTGCGAGATAAACCGGCAAAAGTAGTAGCAAAACGAGTGATAATTATTTTTTTGTATATCTGGCCCAAAACCGGAAATTTTAAAACCCAAGTATCTCGCCAAAGACAAAAGGCTGGTCTTTTACAAGCTTGTTTATAACCACAAACACAACCAACTACCAACGATAGTATAATCCCCAAACCTATGCCACTTTGTATAAAGTTACTTATTTCCATAACAACTTTTGTAGGCCAAGGCAAAGGAGTGTGCAGAGCCGTAAATAAATTTGTAAAAATGGGCATGACAAATGTTAGAATAATAGCCACCGCCAACACTGCCACGCACAGAACAACTCCCGGATAAATTAAGGCCGAGCGCAGTTTAGCATTAAGACGATAATCCTTCTCATACTGGTTTGCTAACTGGTTAAGGACTGTTTCCAAAATACCACCGGTTTCTCCTGCCGTCAGCATATGAATCATTAGTGAATTGAAAACCTTAGGATATAAGTTCATTGCCTCAGACAAGGACGCTCCCCTATGCACATCTTGAGCAACGCCACTCAGAACGGTTTTTAGTTTGCTATTGTCTGTTTGCTCGATAATAATATCCATAGCACTTACCAAAGCCACGCCCGCACCAACTAGGGTGGCAAACTGACGGCAAAATATGGCTACATCATACTGGGTAATTTGGGGTTCCAGCCAGCTGGACCAAAAATATTTTTTTTGCTTGTTGGTTTTGGTTATATTGGTAACAAGAAGGCCTTGATTGCGAACATAGGAAGCTACTGCCGCTTCATTAGCAGCATTAATGATACCAACCACTATTTCTCCCGTTCTTCTTCTTGCTTTAAAATTAAAGCTTTCCACATCCAAAACCCCCTAAATGCACTAAATACCGGAAGCAAATCTTTCAAAATCTTTTTGTTCTACACAACGCTGTTGTGCAACTTCCTTGTCCACAATATGCATACGCACTAATTTGCCAAGAGCAGCATCCATACTAGTCATCCCATATTGGGCCCCGGTTTGAATATAAGATTGCAATTGGTGGGTCTTACCCTCACGAATAAGGTTGCGCAAAGCCGGCGTAGCTACCAAAATTTCAAAAGCGCCAACTCTGGAATTACCTGTAACTGTTGGCAACAGTTGCTGAGCAACTATGCCCTGCAGCGTTGATGCCAATTGTACCCGTATCTGCTGTTGTTGATGCTCCGGGAAAACGTCAATAATACGATTAACAGTCTGGGCGGCATCTGCCGTATGCAAAGTTGCTAGGACTAAATGACCGGTTTCCGCAGCCGTAATAGCAATACCTATAGTTTCAGCATCACGCATTTCTCCCACCAAAATAACATCGGGATCTTCACGCAAGGCCGCACGTAACCCATTCGTAAAGGTTAAGGTATCAGAATTTACCTCTCGTTGATTAACAATACTATTTAAATGGGTGTAGCGATACTCTATAGGATCTTCTAGCGTAATAATATGCTCCTTTTTATTTTGGTTAATATAATTAATCATAGCCGCCAAAGTGGTAGATTTACCACTACCGGTAGGTCCCGTTACCAGCACAAGTCCCCTGGGCAATTTAGCAAAAGAAGCTAAAATAGGCGGTAAATGCAAATCTTCAAACGTAGGGATAACCGTCGGTATTAAACGCACCGCTGCAGCTACAAACCCATTTTGCCTGAATACATTTATGCGAAAGCTGCTTACATTGGTAATCGTGTGTGAAAAATCAACTTCGCCTTTTTCTCTGAAAATAATTGCATGTTTTTCATCTAACAACTCATCTGCTAACAATAACATATCTTTACTATCTAACTCTGCCATATCTAGACGCTTAAGTTTACCATTAATACGAAAAACCGGTGGCAGACCCACAGTTAAATGCACATCTGAAGCCTTAGCTTCCACAGCCTGCATTAATATCTTATCAATTCCTACCATCATATCACCCCTCACTAAATGCTACCCGCACTAGTTCGTCTATTGTGGTCTGGCCGTTTAGTGCTTTGGCTATACCATCTTCTCGAATAGTAGCCGTACCTTGTTTTTGGGCTAGTGCAAAAATTTCCTGGTCCGGAGCATGCTGCATAATTAATTTTTTCATTTCCGGTAGTATGGGCATAACTTCATGAATAGCTAAGCGCCCACTATATCCTGTGTATTTACACTGAGCACATCCCTCGCCTTTATATAAAACTAATGGTTCGTTTGCGCCCACGCCTAAAAGTATTCTTTCGTCAGAATCAGGACCTGGAGTATATTGTTTTTTGCAATCGGGGCAAATACGACGAACAAGACGTTGAGCCACAACACCGCGCACAGCAGACACAATTAAAAATGGTTCTATACCCATATCCAGTAATCTAGTAATAGCACCGGGGGCATCATTAGTATGCAAAGTAGATAAAACCAAGTGACCTGTGAGAGCCGCATTAATAGTTATTTCAGCTGTTTCCGTATCACGAACCTCACCTACCATAATGATGTTAGGATCTTGCCGTAAAATAGTCCTTAGCCCGTTAGCAAAAGTCAACCCAGCCTTGTTATTTACAGAAACTTGATTCACGCCGGCAATACGATATTCAACGGGGTCTTCTACCGTAATGATGTTTTTTGTAACACTGTTTAGTTCCATTAAGGTTGCATACAAGAGAGTCGACTTACCGCTACCGGTAGGACCTGTGGCCAGCACTAAGCCATAAGAATTACTAATCATTTTTTTATATATTTCTAGGTTTTTTGCAGAAAAACCCAATTCATTCATTTTGATATCTACGGCGTCTTTGTCCAAAATACGCATTACTACCTTCTCGCCTAAAATTGTAGGCAATGTCGAAACACGTACGTCAATTTCACGGCCATGTTTCATTATTTTAATGCGGCCATCTTGAGGCAAACGTTTTTCTGCGATATCCATTTCAGCCATTATTTTAATACGTGATAACAATGATGCTTGCGTACTCCTAGGAAAGGTAATAACTTCTCGTAAAACCCCATCTACCCTAAAACGTACCCGAACCTTGTCTTCCTCAGGCTCAACATGTACATCACTTGCCTTATCGTGCACTGCCTGATCTAGCAGCGAATTAACTATACTAACAATGGGAGCATTTTCTGTGGCATCGGCTAAATCACGAATAGTAGCCGTTACTTCTTCATCTTTCAATTTGTTAACAGCGTTTTCCACTCTTCCTTTAACACCATAGTTGTTATTTATAGCAGCCCTAATATCTTTAGCCTCTGCCAATACCGGTGCAACTTCCATGCCACTAACCATGCGAACATCATCAATAGCATAGAAATTTGTAGGATCATTCATGGCCAAAACTATACGGTTTTCTTCTATACGCACAGGCATAACATTATACCGCTCTGCTAAAAACAAAGGTACAGCGCTTAAAGCTTCATCTTGTAGTACTACCTCGCTAAGAGATAAAAATGGCACACCCATTTGTTGTTCCAGCGTATGTAACATTTGTACTTCTGTTACATAACCCAAATCTATTAAAGTTTCGCCTAATCTTTTGCCATTGGTTCTTTGCTCACTTAAGGCATGTTCTAATTGTTTTTGGGTAATATCTTGTGCTTCCATAAGTAACTCGCCCAACTTTTTTTTTCTTTCCACACAGAACCCCCCTTGACCTCTTTATAACAGAACTGTATTTATTTTGTAAAAAGTTTACCTTTTGCACTAATTATACTATAATATAACTACAGTAGCAATTAAACCGAATTGTCGTAAGGATGAAGGAGTCTCTATGATAAAGAAAAAACAAGGTAAAATAGACGAAATTAGTTGTACAATACTAGCTGCTTTTATTTTGATGAGCGCAGCACACTTTAATTGTCGTTATAACATTGGACCGCTAATCGATACATTTTTCCGCGAAGTTTCCGCAGAGCGTCTTATGGTTAATGCCTCTACCCCTTTACCCCTAGCAGCCGATCCGGTTGTAGTACCTGATTATGGTAATAATACCGCCATGACATCAGCAAATACCTTAACACGCTCTATTGCACGCAACCCTTTTGCTGTTCCTGCAGCTGTCCGAGCCATACCTGTATCCAGGCTTCCTGCTGCCACTACTAATAATACCGGAGCAGTGGATGGTATGAAAAATTCCGTTGCCGTGAAAAGCAGTCCTATACTAAGAGGAATAGTACATAGCGGAGATAAGAGCATGGCCATTATTGAGTATCAAGGTGTAAGTAAGGCCTACAATGTTGGCCAAAATGTGGGCAGTTATACCTTGGAAAATATTGGTGATGCGTCAGTCGCTATTAATGGAGAAGTCCTTAGCATAGGAGGAAACGGCTGATGACTTTTAACAAAAAATGTATAAGGTCTCTCGTATTCATCCTTTTACTGGCACTAAGCAGTTCTACGTATTGTCTAGCAGCCAACAATGTGTCCCTTAATATTCAAAAAGGTGATATTAGAGATGTACTTGCTGCCCTTTCTTCTATTTCAGGGAAAAGCATTGTCACCGATGACAGCGTAAAAGGAACTATTTCTATTGATTTAGTTGATATCCCCTTTAACACTGCTTTAGACCTTATAACTCGTTCTAAAGGGTTAGCTTACAAAAATATTGACAATGTTATCGTTGTTTCTTCCTATGAAAATATCAACAAATTTTTTGGTAATATAGGCGTTTATAAATTACAATATGCCAAAGCTTCCGAAGTTTTAGACACTTTAAAAACTATCATTAAAGGCGACGGCCTTAGTGCTGATGCTGTTACTAATTCTATTGTTTTTACGGGCAATAGCGGTGAAGAAACTAAATTACGTGACGCTTTAAAAGTTTTAGACGTAGCTACAAAACAAGTAACCTTAGAAGCAAAAATTATTGCCATGAGTGTAGAGGATACTAAATCTCTTGGTGTCGCTTGGGATTGGACAGAACTACCACAAGCTTCCGATACTAGCAGTACCTCAAAATACGGCGGCATTATTCACCTAGGCCATGGCTATACAGCTCGTTTCCAAGCCACAGTAAATGCTTTAATTACTAATGGTAAAGCCAAAATACTAGCAACTCCAAGGATTATAACTATTCCAGGTAAATCCGCCAGTATCTTCATTGGCGACCATATTCCCGTCCTAACAGATAAAATTGAAAACGGGACTACGACTACAACTACTTCCTATGTGGATGCCGGTATTAAGTTATCTTACACCCCCATAGTTAGTGATGATGGTTATATTACGGCCATAGTTCATACGGAAGTTAGCACTCCTACCTTGGTATCTGAACTAAAAAATTATAAAATAACCAGTCGTACTGCTGATACAAATGTACGTATGCGTAATGGCGAAACACTAGTTATTGGTGGTTTAATTAATGAAGAGGAACAAAAAAGTTTAACCAAAATTCCCTTCCTTTCCAACATACCTCTATTAGGTGAACTGTTTAAAAGCCGAACAACAACTAAAAGTAAGACTGAAGTGATGATGATTTTAACCCCATATATTACAGATGCCGGTGAATCTCCCGCCATTTATAACTCTAAAGTAGAATATGCTTCTATAGCACCTGTACCTGGTTCTGAGGAAGAAGCTGAGGCTAAAGCTATGAAACAAGAAGAAACTCGCAAAAATAAATTCAAAAAAGTTTCTCCCACTAATTCTAATGTTGTAGGTCAGGAAACTATGCGGCAACGTATTGATAGAATATTAGCCGAAAAAAAAGCACAAACAGAATATTGATACTAAAAAGCGACTATCTCAGTATTTGCTGAGATAGTCGCTTTTTTTCTTGCTAATTATTGTGGCAGTCATTTATGAGCGTCTTAACCCGCTCTTCAATGTTATTTGCTGCCAAAATTCCGCTAATCATAGCACAACCTGCAACCCCTTTGTTCATAACTTCCCTATAGTTGCTTTCGTCAATGCCGCCTATGCCCACAATAGGAATATGCACAGTTGCTTTTATAGCGAGTAACATTTGTAACCCTACTAAAGTTGCATCTACTTTACTTCCTGTAGGATAAATGGCCCCAACACCTAAATAATCCGCACCACGTTTTTCTGCATCTACTGCTTCTGCTACCGTGTGCGTTGATATGCCAATAATAGCATTATCTCCTAATTGCTCCCTGGCTGCTTCTATATTAGCATCTCCTTGACCCAAATGTACCCCAGCAGCATTTAAAAGCTTGGACGCTGTAATATTGTCATTAATAATTAAAGGCACCTTGTACTTGTCGCAGAGCAATTTTATATTTTCACCTAGGTTTAAAAAACCCTTTAAATCCAAATTTTTTTCACGCAGCTGTACCAAAGTAACTCCACCTTTAAGCGCCGCCTCTATGCAAGCATAAAAATCTCTGCCAGCTAAGTACGTTCTAGCAGTAACTAAATAAACTGCATAATCAATATCCGGTTTCATATACTTTTTCCTTTAAATTCTGTAGCAATAATTGTTCCTTGCAAATTACAAACAGCATCTAACAATTTTGCTTTGAAGGTACCTGAATATTCTCCGACCTGTAATTTAGCTGCTGCATGCTGAGCTGCAATATTTATCGCCGTAATTCCCAATACTGTAGTAGCCAAATAATCATCACTCACAGCTGCTCCGCAAGCAATAAGAGTCGTAGTCATACAACCTGCGCCTGTAACTTTGGTCAGCAACTCATGTCCATTATGAGCAATAATTACCTGCCTGCCATCACTAATAGCGTCAATTGCTCCGGTAATAGCTACTACACAATTAAATTTTTGGGCGGCTTGCCGAGCAAATTCGCCCTTATCATCGCAAGCGTTACCCGCATCTACCCCTTGGCCAAAATTTTTATCGCCTAAAAGGGCCCTGCATTCAGCATAATTGCCCCTTATAATTTGCACGCCATTGTTTATTAGTTCCTGAGCCATATTTAAGCGCATTTGTGACGCCATGACCCCAACCGGATCTAACAAAATAGGGATACCCCGCATTTTAGCTACTTTGGCAGCTGCTAACATAGATATGAACTTATTTTTATTTATCGTACCTAAATTAAGGACCAAAGCATCAGCGGCTCCCGTAATTTCCTTCATTTCTTCCAAAGCATCAGCCATAACCGGTGAAGCCCCAAAAGCCAACGCCATATTAGCACAATCACCACTAGTGACATAGTTAGTAATATGATGAATTAATGGTTTACGTTTTTTTATATCAGTATCGATGGTCTTAAGCTTTTCCAGTAATAATTTCATTTTTCAAAACCGGCTTTTCTAAACATATTTACAAAATGATGGGTAGGACCACAGCCCTTGCCAATATCCAAGGCATTTCTAATCGCTAAAGTAACATAGGCCTTACTCTCTTTCACGGCTTCCGGCAATGGTAAACCCTTTGCCAAATTAGCAGCTAAAGCTGAAGATAATGTACAACCGGTACCATGTGTGTTTTTAGTAGCAATATGCTCCCCTGAGAACCACATGCCGCCTTCCGTAGTATAAAGAAAATCATCCGCAGATTGAGCCAAATGACCCCCTTTAATCAAAACATTTTGCGCTCCTAATGCTACAATTTTTTGCGCGGCCTTAATCATATCAGCCCTGTCTTGCACAGCAAAACACACTATTCTTTCAGCTTCCGGTAAATTAGGCGTAACTAAAGTCGCCAACGGCAAAAGTTTTTCAACTAAGGCACTGCAAGCGGCCGGCGCCAATAAATCAAATCCGCTTTTGGAAACCATTACCGTATCTAAAACTACAATAGGTGGTTTATAGTATGCTAGCCTTTCCGCAATAATGTTTATGATATTTATTTGTGATACCATTCCTATCTTTACTGCATCTACTCTAATATCATCAAAGATAGCATCAAGTTGTGCTGTTACTACCTTTTCGTCAATATTTTGTACCATTGTTACACCTTGAGTGTTTTGTGCCGTTACAGCCGTTATAACACTCATCCCAAAACAACCATGAGCAGCAAAAGTTTTTAAATCAGCTTGAATTCCTGCACCACCGGATGAATCAGAACCGGCAATAGTCAATAAATGTTTCATATTTCCTCCACTTGCCAAAATGGGCACAGGCTGAAAATTACAGCTTATGCCCATTGAGCTTCTATTTCAATTTTGTCACCATGGCAACTAAATTATTTACAGTAAAACCATATTTTTCATAGATAATGTCTCCTGGGGCCGAGGCACCAAATTTATTAATACCCATTACCAAGTCATCACTGCCTGTGTATTTGCTCCAGCCAAAAGGAACACCTGCTTCGATAGCAATTCTAGGAATTTCCGCTGGCATTACGCTATCTTTATATTCCTTTTCTTGTTTATCAAACACATCCCAAGAAGGCATAGATACCACGCTAACATTGATCTTTTTCGTTGCTAATTCCTTTTGCGCTGCCAAGGCTAAATGCACTTCACTACCTGTAGCCAAAAGTACGGCTGTTAGCTTATCATCAGTTCCAGGATTTAAAACATAGCCGCCCTTAGATGCTTGAGCGTGAATTAACTCCTTATATTCCGTCAGCACTGCCAGCTTTTGACGGCTTAGCAACAAACAAGTAGGCTGTTGTGAATTCAGGCAGGCACTACGCCAAGCTACTGCTGTTTCCAAAGCATCTGCAGGCCTAAATACTGAAACATTAGGTATCATACGCAAACTCATCGTTTGTTCAATAGGCTGATGAGTAGGTCCATCTTCCCCTAAAGCAATACTATCGTGAGTCAAAACATAAATACTGCGAATGCCCATCAAAGCCGACATCCGTATAGCAGGACGTAAGAAATCTGCAAATACCAAGAAAGTCCCGCCATAAGGAACAAATCCTCCGTGCAAAGCTAATCCATTTAAAATAGCTCCCATAGCGTGTTCTCTGACACCAAAATGTATATTGCGGCCACCTTGGTCAGAAGGTGAAAAATACCCTTCAGCTTTTACTACGGTCTTATTAGAAGGCCCTAAATCAGCACTGCCACCAACTAAAGCCGGTAACATCTTAGATAAGACTTGCAATATTTCTCCCGAAGCTTCCCTGGTAGATGTTTTTGTTACATTAGCAAATAATTGTTCCAATTGCGTTTGATCAATGTTAATTTTGCCCTCAATGCGCTCTTGTAATTCTCTTGCTAGCTCAGGATACTCTTTAGTATATTGCTCTATAAGACTTTCCCACTTAGTTTGTTTATTCTCACAAGCAACTAGCTTATCTGCAAAATAAGTCTTAACTTCCTCTGGTACATAGAAAGTTTTTTGGGAATCCCAACCAGCTTTTTCCTTGGTTAAAGCCACATTATCTAGGCCCAAAGGCTCTCCATGGGCAGAAGCACTATCTTGTTTTGGACTGCCAAAACCTATATGGGTATCCACAATAATTAATGAAGGATGAGTTTTATCATCTTTAGCTTCTTGAACAGCTCCGGCAATAGCCTCTAAATCTTCCGAGGATGCTACCTTTAATACCTGCCAACCATAAGCCTCAAAACGCTTGCCTACATTTTCACCAAAAGCAATATTCGTAGTTCCTTCAATAGTGATTTTATTATTATCATAAAGAAAAATTAATTTACCCAACCCCATGGTTCCCGCCAAAGACGCTGCCTCAGAAGCAACACCTTCCATTAAATCACCATCTGACGTTAAGCCATAAGTATAATGATCTACAACCTCAAACCCGGTTTTATTATATCTGGCTCTTAGCATTTCTTCCCCAAGAGCAAACCCTACCGCCATAGCAAAGCCATGTCCCAAAGGACCTGTAGAAGCCTCCACACCTGTTGTCTGACCATATTCCGGATGTCCTGGTGTATTAGAACCCCATTGGCGAAATTTTTTTAAATCATCAATGGTTAGTCCAAACCCAGCCAAATGTAACATTGAATAAAGCAGCGCTGACCCATGACCCGGTGACAAAATAAAACGATCCCGATTGAACCAGCGAGGATCCTTGGGATTGTAATTAATAAACTTATCCCAAAGGGTATACATCAATGGCGCTACCCCTAAAGGGAAACCAGGATGTCCTGAATTAGCAGCTTGTACTTGATCCACAGAAAGAAAACGCAATGTGTTAATGGCAGCTTGATCAATTTTTTTCATTAATAAATTCTCCTTATAATTTCTTCCTACTGCTTTCCTCTTAATTAGGAAAGTTGACTGCGCGAATTGTTGGCAGTCAGAGGACTTACCCTTGTACAACTTGAGAGCATTATACTAGATATTTTACCCCCATCTCGGTTAATTATAAAGTAAAATCTCGTAAAAATAAAGTCTATTCTTGTTTTAACAATAATTTAACTATATCAGCCCTAGTAATAAGACCAATCAATTTGCTGCCATCTACAACAGGAATTTGTTTAATATTGTTATCCAACATTATTTTGGCAACTTCGCCAACATCTGTCCCCTCTTTAACAGTAATTACATCATCAGTCATAATATCAACTGCAGTTTTTGCTAGAATTTTTTTAAAATCTTCATTATAGCGTTCTACTCCATGATAATAAATAACTGCTCCTAAGATGTTAATAAATTCCGGTAATCTTGGTGTCATCTCGCGACGCAAAAGATCTCCTTCCGTTACAATCCCGACTAAATAACCACCATCACTAAGCACCGGTAACCCAGAAACTTTTTTTTCCACCATCACGCGTGCTATTTCGTCAATAGTACTGTTACGTCTAATACTAACTACACTTTTAGTCATAATTTCTTCTACATTCATATGTACATCTCCCTATTTTTCTCTTTCTGTTGCTAATTGCGCTTTGCGCGCGGCAATTATTTTCTCTGCAAGACGTTGCGGTGCATCTTCGTAGTGATCAAATTCCATATCAAAACTTCCTAACCCTTGAGTTAAAGCCCTTAAGTCCACTGCGTACTCAGCTAATTCAGCATAAGGTACCTGTGCTTTCACACAACTCATACCCCCCTCAATACTCTGCATGCCGAGTATACGGCCTCTTTTAGTATTTAAATCACCAATAACATCACCCATCATACTCTCTGCACAATAAACAGCTAAATTATAATATGGTTCCAATAATACCGGGCTCGCTTTTTCACAAGCCTTTTGAAATGCTTGATGAGCCGCTATTTTAAAGGCCATTTCTGAAGAATCTACAGCATGATAGGATCCATCAAGCAAAGTAATACGCAAATCCACAACAGGATACCCTGCCAAAATGCCATGCTCAATAGACTCCCTAAGACCCTTTTCTACCGCTGGAATATACTGTCGTGGAACAGCACCGCCAAAAATCTTGTCCACAAATTCAAATCCCGCTCCTGCAGTTAAAGGCTCCATTTTAATAACCACATGACCATATTGCCCATGCCCACCACTTTGTTTCTTATGTTTTCCCTCAACTTCGGCGCTACCACGGATAGTTTCTCTATATTCAATAATAGGTGCCTTTAACTGTGCTTCAACTCCAAATTTACGTTTCATTCGTTCCATAATGATTTCAATATGTTGATCGCCCATACCACTAATCAAAGTCTCTTTGGTGGCCTTATCACGGCTGACTACAATAGTAGAATCTTCATCCATCAAACGATTAAGCGCATTGGCAATTTTTTCCTCATCACCTTTTTTCTTAGCATAAATTGCCCTAGTATACATAGGCGAAGGAAAAACAATGGGTGAAAATTTTACAGGAGATGTCTTATCACTAATAGTATCACCGGTAGATGTATATTGTAACTTAGAAACCACACCAATATCACCGGCATAAATATTTTTCATAGGTATTTGAGTTTTACCTCGCATCGTAAACACGGTGCCAATACGCTCTTCCTGCTCACAACTTGCATTATAAATAATACTATCACTAGCTATTTTGCCTGAAAATACACGCATAAAACTTAGACGTCCCACAAAAGGATCAGAAGTCGTCTTAAATACTAAGGCAGCCATAGGTGCATTGGCATCGCGAACTACTTCCAACCCTGTTTTGCAGTCCGTCACTTTGTAATCATTTAAAATAGCAGGATATGTGTAGTCAATAACAGCATTCAACAACCTACCCATACCAATATTTTTATAAGCGCTGCCGCAAATAACCGGGAAAATAATAGCTTGACGAATTCCCTTAATTAAGCAGTTTCTAATTTCTTCATCCTCAATTGTCTCTCCGTCTAAATAACGCATTAGGCAATTATCGTCAGCTTCCACTGCCGCTTCCACCATTTTTTCGTGAGCATCTTTGGCCCAGGCCAATAAATCCTCAGGTATATCTATTTCATCGGCACCATTACCATTGGCCTTATATGCCTTCATTTTAAAAACATCTATAACACCACAAAATTTTTCAGCCTTACCTAATGGTAATTCCAAAGGTAGCACACGTTTACCGAATTTTCCGCGTAAATTAGCCAAAATGCTATCATAATCCGCATTATCACGATCCATCTTGTTAACAAAAACTATCCGTGGCAGTCCCGCTTCTTCTGCCATCTTCCAGCACTGCTCCGTCCCTACCTGTACTCCTGAGGTAGCGCAAACAACAATCAGGGCACTATCGACCGCTCGAAAAGCGCCCTTAACTTCCGCAACAAAATCTGCAAATCCGGGGGTATCTATAAAATTTATTTTAGAATCACGCCACTCAACAGGTGCTAATGTAGCATTAACCGATACTCCTCGTTTAATTTCTTCCGGTTCATAGTCCGTGGTGGTAGCTCCATCTTCTACTTTACCCATTCTGCTAATAGCTTCTGAACGGTAAAGCAAGGCCTCAGTCACTGATGTTGTTCCCGCTCCACCGTGACCCACAATGGCAACATTTCTAATCCTATCTCCTGTGTACTCTTTCACAATTATTTCCCCCTTTTCCGAAATGAATTATAGTGTTTAAATTCTATGACAATAGAGGCTTTTCCTGCTTTTTTCGCTTTTGGGGCACAATAAAAATATACCCTTAACAGAGTGTATACAAGTTTACACTCTGTTAAGGGTATATTTTTTACAAAATCATTGTTCTTTTTTAATTTTACGCCAATAAAGATACCCATAAACGCAGGCAATGGCAGTAATAAGAATCGCCAATCTATCCATATGTTGACGGTAATTTACAGCATCATGTCCTACAATAACTTCTAACGCTGTAGAAGGAAATTTCCCTATAAACGTAGCGAGGCAATAATCTTTAATACTCATTTTACTTACGGCACCCAATGCTGTCAAAATTCCTGAAGGAAAATAAGGCATTGTGCGAGCTATAGCCATAGCTGCCAAACCTTTTTCACCGCTCATTTCATCAAGACGTTTTAAGCTATTACTTTTTTCAATGATTTTCTCCGCGGATTCTCTTAAAAAATACCGCATAACCAGAAAACTAATAATGACTCCTACTGACTCTGCTGTCCAAGAAATTAAAACACCTAAAGGCAAGCCAAAAATCAAGCCATTTGCTGTAGACAAAAAAATAGAAGGCAAAAAACCTACTGCATTAATAAGCACATCCAAAAAGAAACTGATGACTATAGCCCAAACTCCATAAGAAGCCAAAAATTCAACTGTCTTCTCCATATTGCCACTAGTAGCTAATTGCCATATTTTTTCAAAAAAGGATGGGGACATGATCTGCACAGCAAAAACCAATATTACAAGAACAGCCAGTGCCGTTAACTTAAATAGACCGTCTTGCTTATCCCAATTTTTTATATTCATATATTTCTCTACTCTCAGGAATTAAAAATTCGTTCGAATCTTTCATCAAATTGATTTCTTAATGCCAAAATAACTTGCTTTAAAAGTTTTTTATCACACATATATTTTTTTGCTAATGCTCTTGCTTCTACCAAAACATCGGTATCTCGCATTATATCAGCAATATACAAATCAGGCAAGCCATGTTGTTTTAACCCAAACAATTGCCCTGAACCACGCAATTCCAAATCTTTTTCAGCTAAAACAAAACCGTCACTGCAATTACGCATTATTTGCAATCTGGACAAAGTATCTGGGTTTTCAGAAGCTGTTAAAAGCACACAATAAGATTGGATGTTGCTACGACCAACACGTCCCCGCAATTGATGCATCTGAGCCAAACCAAATCTATCTGCTCCTTCAATAACCATAAGTGTGGCATTAGGAACATTTACACCTACTTCTATAACCGTGGTAGAAATAAGCACTTTTATTTTACCAGCTACAAAATCTTTCATTATTTCATCTTTTTCAGCGGCTTTTAACCGGCCGTGTAGTAGAGCACAGGACACTCCACGCAAATAGCCTTTGGTTAGTTCCTCGTATATTTCCGTGGCAGACTTTGCCTCTATAATTTCAGAATCATCAATAAGAGGACAAACGACATAAGCTTGATAACCAGCCTTAATCTGTCTTACCATTCCTTTATATATGTCTTCTCGCTTTTCTTCAGTATAACATAAAGTATTAATAGGTTTGCGTCCTGGTGGCAACCCTTTCATGGATGAAATATCTAAATCGCCATATACCGTGAGAGCCAATGTTCTAGGAATAGGCGTAGCAGTCATAACCAATACATCTGTAGCAAATCCTGATTTGTTGGCCAATTTAGCTCTTTGTTCTACCCCAAAACGATGTTGCTCGTCAGTAACAACTAAAACTAAATTTTTAAAGTTCACAGTTTCTTGAATAAGAGCGTGAGTCCCTACGACTACATTTATACTGCCGTCTGCCAGCCCTGCAAGTATTTTCTGCCTGTTCATGCCTTTCACACTACCTGTGAGAATTGCTACGTTGACTCCTGAGCCTTTAAAGCACGTCTTTAGTGTCTGATAGTGTTGAGCCGCTAATATCTCCGTAGGCACCATTATACAGCCTTGGTAGCCGTTTTCTACGGTTTTACCAAGTGCCAAAGCAGATAAAACCGTCTTCCCTGAACCAACATCACCTTGCAACAATCTATGCATAGGGCGTTGATTC
>JAQVYX010000003.1:0-28149 GCA_029004715.1 Acidaminococcaceae bacterium
AGTGCCGTCAGGAAAACCATCAACAACGCCTGCGGCGGCTAATTTAGCCACGGAAGCATAGGCCCAGTGACCGGCAGGAACATCAGAAAAAGGGTTTGCTGCGAAGGCAGTAGCGCTTACCCCAAGCGCCATAACTAGTGCTAATACAAGATTTTTTTTCATAATCCACCTCTCAAATCATATTATAGTATTTATAAAACAAAAAACGCCTTCTCACGAAGACGGTTTTAACCAATATAAATAAGAGAAAGAACTTCTCTTAGAATCGGTATATACTGTCACTCGCAGTGGTAGATATAGTTGGGGCAGCGTATTAGCAAGCAATACTGCGGCGGGACCGCGTCGGAGAATACCGAGCTTATCTTTTAATCTAAGAACCCCTACTATTTTATGCACAAAAAAATTATAACACATTGCTCTAGTAAGTCAAGCTAATTAGTAATAGTTTCCAGAAACTTTTAATTGGTATTAAGTAAGGGCTTGTCTTGAATACGGCTTGATAACGCAACAAGTAAGTAGTGCTACCCTTGTTTTTATTTTATAAAATCGGTATAATTAATTAATATATATTTTGTGTGGCGGAGGTTAGCGATATGAAATTTGGGTTAAAAGTACTGGCAATGTTAGCATTGACCTTAAGCTTAATTAACGCAACAGTGCCTGTAGAGGCAGCAAAGCAAGTTTTTGCTCAACAGTATAGCTTTGATTCAAGTGGTGAATTAAAACAACCTTTGATGGTATTTTTCAAGGCAAATGCACCAACACAAATAAAAGCGGTAGTGTCATCTTTAGATGAAATGCATAATCTATTGCTTGTTGCTTTCCCGGAAGGTACTAGTGTTTTTGCTGTTAATATTACTAAAGGTTACGAGTATGCTTTATATAAGCTGGAATTGCGCGAAAAAGGTTCTCAGGAACTTTTGATTCTTAGCTATGGTAAGCGTGGTACAGGAAGAACTGCTTTAAAGGGCATAGATATTATTGGCAGCAATGATATGGGTACCATAGTATCTTTGCCGGTAGTAGGATTTAAAGAGGTTACACTTTTTAATAGTCCTTTGCAGGTAAGACCGAACAGGTCTCTTATTTTGTTTAGAGACAAGATTCAATCAGTGGTTAATATTACTTGGAATAATGACCGTAAACAGTTTGATGTTTCCGGTGTTGAATAGGGGAATGTTAAAAATGGATATGGAGACAGAATTTCAAAAATATATGAATATTTATAAAGCGGATGAAGAGTTGGGCAAGATTATGAATTTGGTTACTTTTGAAAACATATTTAATAAAGAGTTTTTAAAGGTTAATAGCAAATTTTCTTCCATGGATGATATTATTTGGCGCAGTGGGTTTGGTATTATGAATTTGTTGGAAGTGGAAAATGTTAATCAAGATAGATGGAACGAATATATTGCTAAAAATACTGAGTGTAAGACTTGGCATGAATTCGGCAAGCTAGCAATGATTGACTGGATGAAAAAAACCTTAAAACTTGCGGAAGAAACTAGAGCTAAAGGGGAAAGATTGGTAACACCAGTGCCAAAGCCGGATGATAATTGAGAAGATTTGTATATATTTAGATTATAAAACATCGTACTCCTAAGAGTATGGTGTTTTTTTTCAA
Source organism: Acidaminococcaceae bacterium (assembly GCA_029004715.1). GTDB lineage: Bacteria > Bacillota > Negativicutes > Acidaminococcales > Acidaminococcaceae > JAAYAE01. Next base: position 1,625 of record JAQVYX010000003.1, read on the forward strand.
TAAAGATAATCGTTTGTAAAAAACGCAAAAAGCGAACAAATTTTCGTTTAACCTATTGCAAAACGCAATAGTTCGTGCTATTATACAAATAACGAACAAGCGTTTGCGAAAGGCGGATAAAAATGAGAAAAATAATTATGCTGATTATTATATGCTTAACGATTTATTTTGGTCAGGGTATGCTAAATATGGAAGCTTCAACAGTATCTATGCAGGAGCAAATGGTTGTTGTGCATAGTGGGGATACGCTTTGGAACATTGCTGCTAGGTGGACAGATGACAATGAGGATGTGCGGGAAGTTTTATACCGTATTCAACAGAAAAACAAACTTAGTGGTAAGGCTTTTTTGCAACCGGGTCAACGGTTGATTGTACCAATAAAGGCAAATAATGAAATGTTGGCCGTAAGATAAATGTAATATGCTGTTAATATTCCTGATAAAGTTAAAAATTTATCGGGAGTATTTTTTTTTGATATAACATGACAATTAGATATGGTATACTACGAGATAGATAGTTAAGTGTAAAGGTGGCGATTTTAATGACTGTGTTGGGCAAAGTAAATTTGTTTAATCCCATATTAAATAATATTGATCGGGAAGAGACAAAGCGTTATGCAGGAATGAAGGGGAAAATACATTTCCCCGAAAGTATCGTCTCTGAAGCCTGTGCCATAGTTATGTTAGAAAAACATGTAAAGACGGTTTGGACGTTATATAGCTATGATTGTGTAGCAGGTTGTATTGGCGGCGAATATGAAATTGTTAGTAAAATGTTGCGCAAACACTTACAAGATTCCAAGCAGGTTATTATGCTCGCGGCAACAGTTGGCGAAGGAGTTGAACATGCTAGTACAAAGTATTTTGAAAAAGGAGAATATGCGGTAGGCCTTTTAATCGATGCTGCTGCAACAGCTGCAGTAGAACAAGCAGCTAATGCTCTTTGCACGATGTTAGCAGGGCAATTTAGACAACAGGGAATTAATTTAACAACCCGGTTTAGTCCAGGATATGGTGATTGGTCATTAGAAGAACAGGATAAAGTTGCAGCTTTAGCAAATATAGAGACAATAGGAGTTTCCTTAACAAATTCGAAAATGTTACTACCAAGAAAGAGTATTACCGCAGTGGTAGGACTAAGAACTGTAAATGGACAGAATAAAAATCCCGAGTGTAGTGAATGTGCTAAAACAGATTGTATAATGCGGAGGGATAATTAATGATAAAAATTTTTGAAGGTGCTATGGGGACTTCTCTACAAGCACTAGGTATTGCGGACCAGCCGTGTACTGAGTATGCTTCAGTAAAATATCCGGAGGAAGTGACGTCGCTTCATAAAAGTTATGTTGATGCGGGAGCGGATATTTTGGAATGTAATACCTTTGGGGCCAGCCCATTGAAATTAGCCCAATTTGGTTTAGCAGTTGAAACGGAAAAAATAAACATAGCTGGTGTCAACGCTGCACGGCGAGCAGCAAATTCATATACTGAGATAGCTGGAAATATTGGGCCTAGCGGACGCTTAATAGAACCTTTAGGTGATTTGAGCTTTGACGAGGCTTGTGAATCTTATGCCAGGCAGATAAAAGCTTTGGCAGGAGCAGGTGTCGACTATATACTTTTTGAAACAATTATTGATTTGCAAGAAATGAGAGCAGGCTTAGTGGCTGCTAAAGCTGTTTGCAATCTTCCGATTATTTGCCAATTAACTTATGATGAGCTGGGACGTACTGTAACAGGTACAGATCCGATGACGGCAGCTGCTGTATTGGAACCTCTAGGCGCTAGCATCATAGGTATGAATTGTTCTTTAGGACCTGAGCAGTTATTGCCTTTAGTAAAACAATTAGCGTTAGCAACAACACTTCCTATTATAGTTCAGCCTAATGCTGGTTTGCCAATTATGAAAGAAGGAAAAACATTTTTCCCTTTGACACCTGAAGAAATGGGGTATTGGGCACCTAAATTGGTGGAAGCAGGGGCGTCTATAGTGGGAGGGTGCTGTGGCACTACGCCAGCCCATATAAAAGCAATTAGTGATGCTGTGAAGAATATGGACACTATAGTAAGAAAAATATTGCCTAATGGAGTTCGGTTGGCATCACGCAGTAAAAGTATTTGGTTAGGAAAAGAGCACAAAACGGTGTTAATTGGTGAGCGTATTAATCCTAGTGGACGTAAAGCCATGGCAGCTGAAATCAAGGCAGGAGATTTTACTTCGGTAAAAAGAGAGGCATTAGCACAAGTTGCAGCTGGGGCTGGAGTTTTAGATATTAATATGGGAGTCCCAGGTATGGAGCAACGTGAACTTATGGGGAAAATTATTGGAGATTTAGCCATGTTAGTGGATGTGCCTTTTGCCATTGATAGTGTTGAACCGGACGTTGTGGAAGCGGGTCTTAGAAATTTTGCCGGCAGGGCTTTAATCAATTCAGTTAGTGATAAAGCAGGTGTAAAAGAAAAGATTTTCGCTTTAGCAAAAAAATATGGGGCAGCTGTTCTAATTCTACCTTTAGGTGAAAAAGGATTGCCTAAAACGGCGGCCGAACGTGTAGCTATTGCCCAAAAATTAATTGCAGAGGGAAAAGCTGCAGGTTTGCAAGATGGGGATTTTATGTTGGATCCTTTAGTTTTGACAGCAGCTTCTGACGGGCAAGCACCAGTAGAGACTTTAAAAACCTTGCGCGAATATGCCAGAATTTTTGGCTATCCTACAACTATGGGGCTTAGTAATGTGTCCTTTGGGTTGCCTGGCAGAGAAGATATTAATGCGGCGTTTTATGTGTTGGCCTTGGCAAGTGGTTTGAATGCACCTATAGTTAATCCGTGTAATACGAAAATACAAGCGATGACGTCGGCAACTGATGTGCTTTTGGGTTTTGATAGCCAAGGGGTTAATTACAGCAAAAATTATGTAGCGGCAAATGTTAAGACAACTATAGTGCCGGTGGCAGAAAAAGATATATTGAATGCTCTTGCACAATCTGTTATGAATGGAGAGAGAGAACGAGCTGCCCAGCAGGCGTTGCAAGCATTGCAGGAGGGGTACGGTCCTGGAGACATTACTACAAATGCGTTAATTAAGGGTATGAATGTTGTTGGTGAAGATTTTGGAGCGGGACGTACTTTTTTGCCACAGGTAATGTTGGCTGCAGAAGCAATGAAAAGTGCCTTTGATGCATTAAAAACCAAAATAAGTGTAGAAGATTTGCCCTATATGGGTAAAGTTATTTTAGCTACTGTTAAGGGCGATGTGCATGATTTGGGGAAAAATATAGTGGGAGCACTTCTATCTAATAGTGGGTTTACTGTTATAGATTTGGGTAAAGATGTAGAAGCGGAAGTTATCTTGGCAGCAGTAGAAAAGGAAAAACCTGATATTGTAGGGCTTTGTGCTTTGATGACAACGACACTGGGCGCTATGGAAGAAACCATTAAGTTGTTGCAAGAAAAAAACAAAGTAACGATCATGGTTGGGGGAGCAGTACTAACTCAAGAATACTCGAAAGAAATCAGCGCAGATTTATATGCTGCTAATGGTGTGCAAGCTGTTAAGCTAGCAGAACAAGCAGTAAAAGAAAGCAAGAAATAATTTCAAAGTTATAAAAACTATAATGGATTTAAAGAGGAGGAATATATATGACGAAAGAACTGCCGATGGAAGATTTCAATTTTGATAAAGAAGCGGAGAAAATTTGCCGCTGGGGAGCTGCTAGAGCTAGTGTTATAGTAGTTACTCCACTGCTTGGAACTGTTGCTCTTATGGCCAATGAAGTTTACATGATTATGCGCTTAGCTGATATGCGTGGTGAAAAGTTGGAAGAAGGCGCCATTACAGGATTGTTAGGAGCTTTAGGAGCAAGTTTTGTAGGGCAAACTTTATTTACTCTTATTCCTTTTGCTCCGGTGCAAATTCCCTTAGCTGTTGCAGTTACCTATGGAGTTGGTAAAGCTGCTAATGCTTGGCTTAAAGCTGGTCGCCCGGAAGATATTGCCCAGTTTAAAGAAATTTTTGATGAAGCACGTGATGAAGGCATGAGTAAATTTAAAGATTTTTCTCATATGAATTGTAAAGATACACCTTTGGGTGATGAAAGTAAAAAGTTTAAATTTGCGGCGGAACCGATTTTCGATAAGATAAAAAATAAAGCAGATACGGCTGCCAATAAGGTGGAAAGCACTTGGAATGATGCGAGACAATGGCTGCAACCATTGCAGGGAAAAAGTAGCCTTTGGTTTTCTGCACAAAGATGGGAAGCAATTTCCCATGGTGGATTTATAATTCCTTACGATGAGGTGCGTATTAAACTAGCAGCTTCTCTAGAAAATAGTGATTTTGTTTTAAATAGTTTTAATTATTTTGATCCCAAGCAAATAGAGGTTGGCGTGGAACATAGTAAGCACGGAAAAATAAAAATGTTTTTGTCTATAGAAGAGTTTACGATTAATACGAAAAAAGCCTATATACGCTTAAGAGTTGATGATTTTGCAGTTTTGGACAACGATTTCGCACAATTGATTATTGAAACTATGGGGACTAAATTAATTATGGCTATAGTTAATGCTATATTTAATGAAACATTAGTAGACAAAGAAGATTTTTCTTGTAATTACTATGATAGTTTGCTTGAAGTACACTTTACCAAGCTCATTCAAAACAGTAAAATAGTGAAAATTAGTTTTATGGAAAAAAATATTTTAAATTTTGTTGAATTTGTAGCGCTTGTTCCTACATTGACGGGGTTATTGGTCAAGAGTACGTTCAAAAAATAAAAAAATAAAAAACGTGGAGGCCTACATTTGTAGGCCTCCACGTTTTTAGTAATGGTTATGTGGATAATGGTTTCGTATTAAACTTTTTTAATATTTGCGGCAAATAATAATAATCTGTTCGCTATATTAACGTCGCTCACACCGCTATCGAAATCCAGGGATAATAAATTCATTTGTGGATAGAGAGTTTTAATTTTCTTTTCTATACCTTTTGCTACTATGTGATTGGCAATACAGCCAAAAGGTTGCAAGCTAATAACGTTGTTTATTCCCTGCTTAGCAAAAGTTATAACTTCTCCGGGAAGAAGCCATCCCTCACCAAATTGGGCAGCTAAGTTAACTATTTCACTGCCGTTTTTAGCGTCGGCAAAAATATTAGTAAAGGGCATGAAGTAGTAGAAATCTTTGCCAAGCTCATTAACTTTTTGAATTTGTTTATCAATTTTCTTATAAATTGCCTTGGCAATAAAATTGGGAATATGATCTTTTTGCAAATGAGTTTGTTCATTTACTTGCCTATTTACAAAGCTTTGCATAAAGAAGTTGGTGAGAATAGGGGGGACGATTTCAATGTTATTATCCAACATCCATTTAGAAACATTCTTATGGGCAAAAGAATTAAATTTTAAATATATTTCGCCCACAATGCCAACTTTCGGCAGGTGTTTGTCTGTGGAGATGATGGTATTAAATTCTTTTGCGGCTACGGAAAGAAGACTGAGAAGCCCATTGGAATCATTTTTCTGAATATATTCTTTTGCTAATTCCAAGTATTTATCTTTCAGTTTCTTAGCGATACCTTTGCTTTTTTCCCGCACGACTGAAGCATAATAGAATTTGGCGATACAGTCACTATACAATAATACGGTCAATGCTATGTGCCAAATTTTAAACCAGTTAACTTTAAAACCGGTTTGTTGATTGTGTAAAGTTTTGTCAAATGAGATGGAAATAACGGGAACATGCTTAAAACCTGCTTCCACTAAAGCTCTCTTAATAAGACCGATGTAGTTCGAGGCACGACACTGTCCGCCGGTTTGTGTAACGGCAACAGCTGTTTTTAAGCAGTCGTATTTACCTGATTTTAGTGCTTTGATAATATCACCGACAACTAAGGTTGCAGGATAGCAAACTTCATTGTTAGCATATTGGAGACCGCAATCAACTGACATTTTGTCGCTTTTGGGAAGTATATCAATATCATAGCCGGTAAGTTTAAAGAAAGAAGGAATAAGAGGTGAAACAAATTCAGTGAAAAATGGAGCTATAATTTTATACCCTTTTTTCTCCTCAGTAAAGCTTGCTGTGTTTACAAACGGTTGAGTTAGTAAAGGCTGCTTGCCATTAAACTTTATGCTTTCTACTACGGAGCGAACGCGTAATTTCAGCGATCCAATATTGTTTACATCATCTATTTTTAAAATAGTCAAGGTTTTTCCGTGGCAAGCTAATATGCCGCGAACTTCATCTAGAAGAAAAGCATCAGGACCACAGCCAAAAGATGTCATTTGCATAAAATGAACATCATTGCCTTGATTTGCCACCCATTGAGCAGCTTTTAAGATGCGATTAATATAAGCCCATTGTTCTACGAGAAAAGAATTTTTTATAGAGATATTATTATCATTGCGCACAATATCTTCGCTTAAGACATCAATACCCATGGAAGCAATAAAATCAGATAGCTTGTGCTGGACTAAAGGATCAGCATGATAAGGGCGCCCGGCTAAAAGCACAGCAACATGGCCTTTTTTTTGGCTGTTGGCAAAAATATTTTGGGCGCGAATTTTCATATTATCTTCATATTCTCGCTGTGCTGCTAAAGCCAATTTAATTGCGGTATTAGCAGTAGAACTCTTGATTCCTAGACTAGATAAATAATTTAGACATTGGATTTTCAATAAACTTTCATTTTTAAACGTTATTACAGGAGAGTCAATAGGAATTTGTGTGTCTTCTTCCATTACGCTTTTAATAACATCAGAATAACCGGAAACAATAGGGCAATTAAAGCTATTGGTTTGCTTTTTATCTTCTTCCTTTTCATATATAACATAGGGCATAAAAATGCGACTAACATTTTTTTTAATAAGATTATAAATATGGCTGTGTGCTAATTTTGCGGGGAAACATATGTTATCTGACATTATACTATGAATACCCTTTTCATAATTTGTAAAAAGAGAAGGATCAGATAGACACACCTGTAAGCCACAGGCATCGAAGAGTTTGTGCCAGAAAGGATAATTTTCGTACATGTTTAAACAACGAGGCAGGCCAATAACAGCTCCGGTACTTGTGGTATTTTTGCGGCTAAACAAATAATTATACTTGTCATTATAGATGTTTTCACCTTTGGTGCAGTTGTCTCCGTTATTAGAAAATATTTTTTCACATTTGTTGCCAGAAAAATAGGTGTTGCCATTGGCAAAACTATATTTGTTAACATAGCAGTTATTCTCACAACCACTGCATTGGAATATTTTAGTAGTATAGCTTGCTGTCTGGATAATTGTTTCTAAGTCAACTTCTGTACCGATAGCAGATTTGGCATAGAGAGCACAGCCATAAGCCCCCATTATTTCAGGAATATTACTGCGATGTACTTTTACGCCTGTAAGTATTTCAAAAGTGCGGACTACAGAATCGTTTTTCATGGTACCACCTTGCAAAACAATTTCATTACCTAGTTCTTTAATGCTTTTTAATTTTAAAACTTTATAAAGACAGTTTTTTATTACAGAGTAAGAAAGACCCGCTGCAATATCATTGATGCTAGCGCCTTCGCGAAGGACTTGTTTTACCTTAGAATTCATAAATACAGTGCAACGAGTACCTAAATCGCTAGGGCATTGGGATAAACAGGCGGCAGCAGCAAAATCCGCTACAGAAAAATTCATGCTTTTAGCAAATGTTTCTATAAATGATCCACAACCGGAAGAGCATGCTTCATTAATTTCCATACGCGATAATATATTTTTTTCAATAAAAATAGCTTTCATATCTTGACCGCCGATGTCTAATATGAATGATACTTTTGGATTTATTTTACGCGCAGCTAAATAATGGGCAATGGTTTCGATAATACCATTGTCTAATTTAAAAGCCGCCTTAATAAGGTCTTCGCCGTAGCCGGTTGAACAACTGCCAACAATTTTGGGTTTAGCACCAACTTTTTGGCAAGTCAGATTGAATTCTATCAAACCTTTTTGTACAGCGGCAATAGGATTGCCGTCATTGGGTGTGTAGTAGGAAAACAGGATTTTTTCATTATCGTCTGTTACTATAATCTTTGTAGTTGTGGAACCTGAGTCTATACCTATGTAGGCATGTCCCACATAATTTTCTAAAGGAAGTTGTTTAATATAGTCGCACTTTTTTTCAAGCTTCCATAAATTGTATTCTTCCGGGGAAGAAAATATGGGCAATAGGTTATTTTGGCTATGAATATTTTTCAAAGATGGGTTATTAAAGGCTGTTAGTATATTATTTAACTGTATTGTAGGTTGGTCATTGTTATGATAAAGAGCCGCACCCCAAGCTGGTATTAAGTTAGCATTTGGAGGCATGACAAAGTCATTTTCATCAAGGTTTAAATAGTGGGCAAAAGCTGTGCGTAAAGAGGGTATGAAGGTTAGTGGACCACCGCACAACAAAATTTGCGGCACTATTTTACAACCGTGAGATAGGGTAGAGGTAGTTTGAACTGCTACTGCGTGAAAAATGGAAATCGCAATATCAGCCTTACTGACATTTTTACTGAGCAAATTTTGTATATCTGTTTTTGAAAATACACCACAGCGTGAAGCTATAGAGTAAGTATGCTCGGCTTTTTGTGCTAAGGCATCCATGTCACTAATGTCTACGCCTAAGAGAATGGACATTTGATCAATAAAAGCACCGGTGCCTCCCGCACAATTTCCATTCATGCGTAAATCGGTAGTGCCATCTTTATGCAGGTAGACAATTTTGGCATCTTCTCCGCCAATATCAATAATTGTGGCCACAGAGGGGTATAGGGTTTTCACAAATTCTGTCGCAGCGATTACTTCCTGTACAAAGGGAAGTTGGTAGCTTTCGGAAATACCCATACCAACAGAGCCGGTTACATTGACATTTAGAGCGCAGTTACCTACCTGAGCTTTTAAATGCTCAAGGAATTTAGTAATGACCGGTAATATATTTGCTTGATGGCGCTCATATTTGGAAAAGATAAGTTCATTACGGTCATTGATGGCAACTATTTTTGCTGTAGTAGAACCTATATCTAGGCCTATCCTATAACTATTCATAACACTTTTCCCTTTTGCGTTATATTTTTTATGTATACAAAAGACCACATACCAAATGTACGCGGCCTAATTTCTTGCTTTATTATATGAAGGAGAGCCGCTAATACGACTTATAAATTGTTCTCACTTATAGATTGTAGCTTTCAAAATATATTTTGTCAAACGTTATATAGAGTTTATTCTTATATATCTTCTTTTTTATCATTGTGTATGTTAAAATTAAAGGTAAACTATTTCTAAGGTGGGTTGTAATGGGTGAGAAAACGAATACTTCTATAGCAAATAATCATAAATTTCTTAAAGGTACTATGATTTTGACTATTTCTAGCATTGTGGTTAAAGTTATTGGTGCTCTAAATTGGATCATATTGTCGCGGGTAATGGGTGGAGAAGGAATTGGACTATATCAAATGGGATTTCCCATTTATTTAATGGCCATAACTGTTTCTTCCGCAGGAATCCCGGTTGCTATTTCTATTATTACTGCAGAGAAGATTGCTAGACATGATTATGCAGGTGCAAAACGTGTTTTCAATGTCTCTCTGAGGCTTTTGTTTTGTACCGGACTAGTTTTTTCGGCCGCGCTTTTGTTTGGTGCTCAATGGCTGGTAGATTATCATTGGATTCGTGACGCTAGAGCGTATTATTCTATTATTGCGTTAGCTCCGGCTGTTTTTTTTGTTACCTTTTTATCAAGTTTCAGAGGCTATTTGCAAGGGTGGCAGATTATGACACCTACCGCGGCTTCAGAAATAACGGAACAATTAACAAGGGTTGTTACAATGATTGCCTTTGCCTATATGCTTATGCCTTACGGTTTACCCTATGCGGCAGCTGGTGCTAGTATGGGAGCAGGTGTAGGCGCATTTTGTGGCCTTATTGTTTTATGGTGGTTCTATCATCGACTAAAAAAACAGTTTCATTTGGAAAATGTTAAGCAAGCAGCTGATTCTGTAGTAGAACCGGCTAAAACTATTATCAAACGTTTAGTGTATTTGGCTTTACCGGTATCAATGTCGAGCCTTATGCTTCCTATTGTTTCTAATTTAGATTTGCTTATTGTGCCGGCACGTTTAGAAGTAGCAGGTTTTAGTGTTGCTCAAGCCACAACCTTCTTTGGTTATTTAACCGGCATGGCCGTACCTTTAGTTAATCTTTCTACAATTTTAACCGCGGCCTTGGCTATTAGTTTAGTACCAGCTATTTCAGAGTCTAGGGCGTTGGGCGATTTTTTAGGTATTAAAGAAAAAACTAAAACTGCTTTTCGCGTAGCGGCAATAATTACCATACCTTGCAGCGTAGGACTTTTTGTTTTAGCAGACAAAGTTGCTGGCATGATTTATAACGCACCTGGAGCTGCCCCGGCTATTCAGACTATGAGCACGGCCATCTTTTTGCTAGGAATTCATCAAGTAAGCACGGGAATATTACAAGGTATGGGCAAAACCACTATACCGGTTTTGAATATGATTTTAGCTGCAGTTGTTAAGGTGACTTTGAATTGGACCTTGACAGCACTTCCCTGGATGGGCATCAAAGGTGCGGCCTGGGCTACGGTAGCAGATATTGGTATTGCGGCATTATTAAATTTGGTGTTTATCTATAAGCACACAGGTTTTTCGTTGCCGATTATAGGTGTTGTTAAGACAATGGTGGCGGCTGCTGCTATGGGGATGACAGTACATTTATTTTTAGGTGTTACTTCCAGCTGGGGCGCTTGGAATATTCTAGGTGCTATTATTCTTGCGGTACCTGTATATGGAATTGTATTGACCCTAATTGGTGGTTTGCAACGGGAGGATTTGGAAGAGGTTCCTATTATAGGTGCAAAGATTTTAGTTTTAGGTAACCGTTTTGGATTATTTAAATAAGGGACGTTAAATGTCCCTATAATGTGATAAATTTGAGAAATCATAGCGTAGTTGTTTTAAGTTGGCAGAAAATGTGGGATAATTAGACTATCATAACCAGTGACTGGAGGGTCAGAAAATATGCAAGAAGATAAACTAAAAGCAGTAAATGCATCATACCTTGCTTTTACCTGGAACCGTCCTGGTAAAGAAAGCAAGATTTTTAGCTTGGGTAAAAAGGCTGTAGTTGCTTTAGGCCTAGTAGCTGCAATATTCGTAGGAGCAGTGGCTGTTGGAGCTGATCTTATTTATGAAGCTTATGGCGAGAAGAGCGAATTAAATGTATATCGAGCACAATATGCACAATATACTGAAAGATTACAGAAATTAACTGATGACAGTGCGCGTATGCAAAAAGAGCTGGCTCAGGTAGCTTTGCTAGAAGCCGCAGTACGAAAAACTTTGGACAAAGATGGGGTAGCGGTTTCACGGGGTAATATTGACAGAAAATCTCAGGAACTAGATTTGCTTGGCACCGGTGGTGGTGAGAGTGCTGTTGATAAGCTGGATATTTTAGCAGTGCAGAATGAGATGATGGATAAACGTATCGCTTATAAGCGAGAAAATCTTTCCAATATGTTAAACCAATTGTCTAATAACGACGTGGGAGCTTTTAAGTGGCCCACTGAAGGCGGAGAAATAAGTTCTTTTTATGGATATAGAGTAGATCCTTTTGGTGGGAAGAGCGGGGATTTTCATCCGGGAATTGATATTGCTGCTGCGTATGGCACGCCTATTGTGGCTGCTAGTGCCGGAAAAGTGGAAATGGCACAATGGAATGGTGGCTATGGCAGATATGTGAAGCTTGATAATGGTAATGGTTATGAAACAGCTTATGGTCACATGAGTGCTATTGCTGTTAGCGTAGGGCAAGAAGTTCGTCGCGGTGAGGTTATTGGTTTTGTTGGTAGCAGTGGTGTTAGCACAGGTCCTCATGTGCATTTCGAGATTTTAGAAGATGGTAAAACGGTCAATCCTTTGCAGTTTTTACAAAGATAACTAAAGGAGTCTCTTATGAGGCTCCTTTAGTTTAAATATTGTTTTTAGAATACTGAAGATTTATTGGCAATACTATAAAAATCAATATTTTTGAAAGGATGAAGATTATGGACATGAAAGAATTGCGACAATTGGGCAGGGAGAAATTTGGTAAGGCTTGCCGTATGTGCCCAATTTGTGATGGGCGTGCTTGCGCAGGAGAAATACCTGGGGCAGGCGGAGTGGGAACGGGACAGGCTTTTCGCAATAATGTTAGCGCCTTAGTTAATGTACAATTACGCCAACGTATTATCCATGATGTGCATATGCCGTCTACTAGGTTTACGTTGTGGGAGAAAAGCCTAACGATGCCTATTTTAGCCGCTCCTATAGGTGGAATTGCCTTTAATTGGAATAACTATATTCCCGAAGATGAGTATGCTAAAGCGGTTATTAACGGATGCAAAATGGCGGGAACATTAGGTATGGTAGGAGATGGTAAACTGCCGGAAATTTATCAAGGTGGTTTAAACCATATATTAGAAGTAGGCGGCTGGGGTATTCCTACTATTAAACCGCCACCTAATGAGCAAATTATTGCTTTAGCCAAGCAAGCAGAGAAAGTTGGGGCTGTAGCTATTGCTATTGATGTAGATGCGGCGGCTTTAATAAATATGACAGCGTCAGGGCAAAAAGTTGGCCCAAAAACTTATGAAGAATTAGTAGAACTAAAAGCAAATATAAAGTTGCCTATTATAATTAAAGGCATTATGGATGTTCAAGATGCTGTTATGTGTTCGCAGGCCGGTATTGATGCTATAGTCGTATCTAATCACGGCGGGCGTGTTTTAGATCATACACCGGGAACGGCAGAGGTATTGCCGGATATTGTTGCCGCAGTTGGTGATGAGATGACTATCTTTGTAGATGGTGGCATTCGTACTGGCTTCGATGTTTTGAAAATGCTAGCGTTAGGAGCTGACGCTGTGCTTGTTGGTAGGCCTGTAACTCAAGCCGGGGCTGGTGGTGCTGAAGGTATTTCTTGCCTTATGGAGCATTTACGCTCTGAATTGGAAGCGGCTATGATTATGACTGGTTGTCAGGATTTAGCTAGTATTGGTGGGCAAGTACTTTACAAAAAATAAAAAAATACGTCGGCCTTTATGGCCGACGTATTTTTTTATTTAATTAAGCTTTCCATAGACCATGCAAATTGCAATACTCGTAAGCAGCGATTAATTTATCGCCGGCAACTAACGCAAAAGTTGCTTCTGGTTTGTCACCAGGTTTCAAAGCATGACGTTGTACACCATTTTCGGTTTGAATATATATCCATTGGATATAATGTTTTTCTTCCATAGGATGAGCTACACTACCAACTTTAACTACGACAGTATTTCCACTTTGCTCAACAACAGGTACATGTTTTTCTTTTGCGGCATCTACAGTATTAGGAACTAGTTCCGTCATATCGTCGCCACAGCAAACCAAAGTACCACCACCATTGTTAATTAGTCCTACCAAGTTACCACAATGCTTACAGATAAAAAACTTTACAGCTTCCATGTTAATCCTCCTTCGCACTAAATAAAAATTTTGAGTTGCTTGTATGAATAAGCATAAAATCATAGAGATCTTATGGATATTGCTAATAGTTATGGAGGTAATAACCTCTATTGTAGGTTTACTTCGATATAAGTTGATAAAAATCCTTTATTTAAAAATTTAAAATAAATTTGCGGAACCTTTATTAACAATAATAACTATTAATTAATAGTATATCAACGTTAGCTGCAAATGTAAAGGCATATAATAAATTATCATATTTTTCAGCACAGCAAATAATTACTATCTGTAGTATAATTATAATATAAGTAAAAAGGATGAGGTGAAGTATATGTTTGATGTAGCAATTATAGGTGGAGGCCCTGCCGGGCTATCAGCAGCGGTAACGGCTTCTGTAAGGAACAAGAAAGTAGCAATATTTGACTCTAGTGATTTTAGCCCTCATTTGCGCAAGGCCTCAAAGGTTTATAATTACTTGGGCTTGCCGGACATTTCAGGGGAAGAGTTAATGAATAAATTCGTAGCACATGCTATGAGTTTCACTCCTGAAGTTATAAAAAATAAAGTTATAGGAATTACTCAAGGAGAAGAGTCCTTTACTATAGGGACTGCAGGAGATATTTATGAAGCTAAGACTATTATTTTAGCGATGGGAGTTTCGCATTCAGATACTATGAATGGAGAGAGAGACTTTTTGGGCAAAGGGGTTAGCTATTGTGCTACCTGCGATGGTTATTTTTATAAAGGTAAAGTTGTAGCGGCAGTATCCACTGTTCCCTCTGCTTTAGAGGAAGTGGAATATTTGGCAGAACTTTGTTCTGAGGTAAAGTTTTTGCCACTTTATAAATTAACCCAGGTGCCCAAACATTCTAATATCACAGTAGTTTCAGACAAACCAACGGGTATTACAGGTACTGAGCGCGTTACGGGGTTGTCTACAACCGGAGAATATTTACCGGTACAGGGTGTATTTATTTTTCGCGAAACAGACCCCATTGAAAATTTACTGCCTGATTTGCAGCTAAGAGGGAAATCAATCTTGGTTGATGAACAAATGAGCACTAATGTTGATGGTATCTTTGCTGCTGGAGATTGTACCGGGCAGCCTTATCAAATTAGCCGGGCAACGGGACAAGGCTTAACGGCAGCGTGGAGTGCTGTTAGTTATTTAGCCAAGAAAGCTAAGTAGCTGAATTAGAAGGTATTTAGACATAGTTTTTTAAGAGCTAAGAGGGACTTTTGTAATAAATCTTTTCTCTTGCTAAATCTTAATTTACTAGGTATAATGACTTTGTGATGACAACTAAATATGGTGGGATGATGGTTGAAAGAGAGACTGCTTAAGTGCAGCGCCGAAGGGGCAAGTTACTTTGTAAAAACTCTCAGGCAAAAGAATTTCAACTGGACTAACCTCTGGGAGTAAAATAATTCGTAACAAAGTAGTTATTAATTCTCTCAAATGCACACAGAGACAAAGAAGTGGACACTTCATGTCTCTGTTTCTTTTTATTTAAAAATATTAGGGGGGTTATGAAATGGAAGGAAAGAAGACGCCGTTGTATGAAAAACATGTGGAATATGGTGGCAGAATTGTTGAATTTGGAGGCTGGTTATTACCGGTGCAGTACTCGGGGGTGCTGGCTGAACACAAAGCCGTACGTACCCGTGCAGGACTTTTTGATGTTTCACACATGGGCGAGATTTGGGCTGAGGGAAAAGATGTTTTTGCTTTTTTACAAAATCTAGTGACAAATGACTTGACTGATCTAAAAGTAGGACAGACCAGGTATTCACCAATATGTTACAAGGATGGAGGTACTGTTGACGATCTTTTAGTTTATAAGTTTGGTGAGGACCGTTACTTAATCGTAGTTAATGCAGCAAATATAGAAAAAGATTGGGAATGGATGCAAGAAAATGTAGGAGTCTTCCAAGTTACGCTTACTAATAAATCGAACGTAACAGGGCAGTTAGCTCTACAAGGGCCAAAAGCATTAGAAATTTTACAAAAATTAACAACAGCACCTGTAGGCGATATAGGCTATTATCATTTTTTAGAAGATGTTCTTGTAGCCGGTAAAGTAACGATAGTTTCGCGCACTGGCTATACGGGTGAAGATGGGTTTGAAATTTATTGCCAGGCACAAGATGCTCCTGTTTTGTGGGAAGCTATTATGGCGGCAGGTAAAGAAGAAGGAATTTTGCCAACGGGTCTAGGTTGCCGAGATACTTTGCGTTTTGAGTGTTGTATGCCTTTGTATGGACATGAATTATCCCCCCAAATTACGCCTCTTATGGCCGGGCTTGGTATGTTTGTTAAATTAGATAAAGAAGATTTTAATGGACGAGATGCATTAAAAGAGCAAAAGGCCAGTGGTTTACCACAAAGAGTAATGGGCGCTGAAATTACGGGGCGAGGTATTGCTAGGGCAGGATTTCCTGTGCAATGCGAAGGCAAGGTAATTGGGCATGTTACTACAGGCTCACCGGCACCAACCTTGGGCAAAAATATGGCGCTAGTTCTTATTGATACAGCCTATGCGACCATAGGTAAAGAAATATTTATTGATGTTCGAGGGAAAGCAATACCGGCTGTTATCGTAAAAAAACCGTTTTATAAACGTCCACAATAATTTTATAAAGTAAGCTTTGTTTTAAAATAGCAAAAAACTATAAAGGAGAGATTATTATGAAAATTCCAGCAGAGTTAAAGTATTCAAGTGATCATGAATGGGTAAAAGTAGAAGGTAATAAAGCAACTATAGGTATCACTGATTTTGCCCAAGACCAATTAGGTGACGTAGTGTTCGTAGAAGTACCGGAAGTGGATGCGGAATTAACCGCTACTGAGGGTTTAGGTACTATTGAGTCTGTAAAGGCTGTTTCTGATGTTTATTCTCCGGTTTCCGGCAAAGTTATAGAAGTTAATGAGCAATTGGAAGATGCACCTCAATTGATTAATGAAGATGCTTACGGCAAAGGCTGGATTTGTGTAGTTGAATTATCTAATCCTGCAGAAATAAATGATTTACTTAATGCAGAAGCTTATGAAAAGCTGTTGCTGGAGGAGGCATAATCTATGACCTGGAGTTATTTGCCACACACGGTAGAAGATAGAGCGGAGATGCTGGCTGCTATTGGTGTTAAAGATTCTATGGATCTTTATGCTGATGTTCCCGATAGCATTCGCTTGCAACGTCCTCTAGCTTTAGGAGAACCCTTAAGTGAAAGCGAAGTCGCGGGTTATTTTCAAAAACTAGCGGCTGCCAATGCGAATTTGCAGGAATATGCTTGTTTTTTAGGCGCGGGAGCTTATGACCACTTTATCCCCAGTACGGTGGCGCACGTGCTTGGCCGCAGCGAATTTTATACAGCTTATACGCAATATCAGCCGGAAATTTCTCAAGGTTATTTGCAAGCTCTTTGGGAATATCAATCCATGATTTGCGAAATAACAGGTATGTCGGTAGCAAATGCCTCCTTGTACGATGGTGCAACAGCTATGGCAGAAGCGGCTCTTTTATCTTGCCATGTCACACGTCGCAATGAAATTGTAATTGCTCGCAGCGTTCATCCTAATTATCGTACGGTTTTAAGTACTTATGCCAAAGATTTTGGCTTCGTTGTTAAAGAGGTAGATTATACAGATGGTGTAACTGCTTTAGACGCTTTAGCTAAAGTTATTTCTAAAAATACAGGTGCGGTTATTATCCAAAATCCTAATTTTTTTGGCAGCCTAGAAGATTTGTCGGAGCTTATTGCCAAAACCCATGAGGTAGGAGCCCTTTTTACTGCTGTTAGCGATCCAACGGCTTTGGGAATTCTGGAAGCTCCAGGTAAATATGGCGCAGATATTGTTGTAGGAGAAGGACAACCTTTGGGTTTGGCTATTAATTTTGGCGGTCCTTACTTAGGATTTATGGCTTCTACAAAAAAACTAATGCGTAAGTTACCGGGGAGAATTATTGGCGAGACTGTAGACAAAAATGGTAAGCGAGGCTTTGTTTTAACTTTGCAGGCAAGAGAGCAACATATACGTCGCGATAAAGCTACATCTAACATTTGCTCCAACGAAGCTTTGTGTGCTCTAGCTGCGACGGTATATTTGGCTACGGTCGGCAAAGAAGGTTATACAGAAATAGCTTCCCAATGTTTGCAAAAAGCCCATTATGCACAACAAGCTTTAGCTGCTAAGGGTTTAAAAAGAACATTTACGACTCCATTTTTCCAAGAATTTGTGATAAAGTTGTCGGGAAATATTGCTGAAATTAATAAAAAACTTTTAGCACAAGGAATCATTGGAGGTTTGGATCTTGGTCAGTATTATCCTGAATTAGCAGGTAATATGCTTTTATGTGTAACGGAAAATAGGACTAAAGAGCAAATAGATACTTTAGTAGCTGGATTGGGGGCACAGGCATGATTTTAGAAAAGCAACCATTGATATTTGAATTAGGTAAGCCTGGCCGCAAAGCTGTAGATTTACCTAAATTAGACGTACCGGAAGCAGATAATCTAGTGCCGGTAAAATATGCGCGTACGCAGAAAGCTGCTTTACCGGAATTAAGCCAATTGGAATTAATGCGGCACTACACACAGCTTTCTAATAGAAATTTTGGTGTAGATACTGGGTTTTATCCCTTAGGTTCCTGCACTATGAAATATAATCCTAAAATCAATGAAGATATAAGCCGTTACCCAGGGCTTTCCTTGCTACACCCTTTACAGGCTACGGAGACAGTACAGGGAGCATTGGAAATACTTTATAAATGTGAGCAGGCTTTAGCAGAAATTTCCGGTATGAAAGCTGTTACTATGCAACCTGCTGCCGGAGCTCACGGTGAATTAACGGGATTGAAATTAATACGCGCTTATCACCGTGATCGTAATGATTTGGCCAGAACGAAAGTTATTGTGCCCGACTCCGCTCATGGCACTAATCCTGCTTCGGCCGCAGTTTGCGGTATGGAAGCAGTAGAAATTAAGTCTGAAGCTGATGGCTCAATTGATTTGGCTGCTTTAAAAGCGGCGGTGGGGCCTGATACAGCTGCCCTTATGCTGACTAATCCCAGTACTTTGGGGTTGTTTGAAAACAAAATTGAAGCTATTGCTAAAATAGTTCACGATGCCGGTGGTTTGCTCTATTATGATGGAGCTAATTCCAATGCTATTATGGGTATAGTGCGCCCCGGAGATATGGGATTTGATGTAGTACATTTAAATTTGCATAAAACCTTTTCTACTCCTCATGGTGGTGGCGGCCCTGGTAGTGGACCTGTGGGCGTAAAAGAAGACTTAGTAAAATTCCTGCCGAATCCGAGAGTTCAGTGTAACGCCGGGGTCTATTCTTGGATTACCTCTGAAAAGAGCATTGGTAAAATGCAGGCTTTTCACGGCAATTTTGGCATTATCATAAGGGCGTATGCATACATCCTTTCTATGGGGGGCGAGGGTCTGCGTAGATCCAGCGAAGATGCTGTGTTAAATGCAAATTACTGCAAAAAAATGTTGGAGGAAGCCTATGATTCTCCTTTTGATCGTTTTTGTATGCATGAATGCGTTCTGACTTCTCTTAAGCAAAAACCTTATGGTATCCACACTTTGGATATTGCGAAACGTTTGTTAGATTATGGCTATCATCCACCTACGATTTATTTCCCTTTGATTGTAGAAGAAGCAATAATGATTGAACCTACAGAATCAGAGAGTAAAGAAACCTTGGATGGGTTTATTGATGCGATGAAAAAAATCGCCGAAGAAGCTGCAACAACTCCGGAGCTGGTTCATAACGCACCACATAATACTATAGTTAGTCGTTTGGATGAAACTTTGGCCGCACGTAATCCTGTTGTAAAATGGGAAGCTCAGTAACTGCATGGCAAATTCGTCAGAAGAACTTTGCACCTGTATTATTTATAAGTAGACCGCAGAATACCGAAAGTATAAGTGTTACAGGAGCTTTTTGTGCTCTTAAATGTGCCCACTGCGGTGGGCATTATTTATCTAAAATGACGAATTTGTCTTCTCTAAAAACAGCAGAGGATATAAAGGGAACTAGTTGTCTTATTAGCGGCGGTTGTGATTTTGATGGTAGAGTACAAATTGTGCCGCATTTGGAAATATTGAAAAATTTAAAAGGAAATCATCGCTACAATTTTCATACAGGCCTTTTGACGGAAGCAGAAATTAAAGCGCTGGCACCTTTGGCTGACGTTGTATCTTTTGATTTTTTAGGTGATACAGCAACTATTCATGATACTTTGAAACTTAATAAGACAGTGGAAGATTATGCTAAATGTTATCAAACTTTGCGTAAGCATTGTGCGCACGTGGCACCTCATATTTGTATAGGCCTTCATGGTGGCAAAATTAGTGGCGAATATGAAGCCGTAAAGTTGTTAAAGAAATTGGGTTTGGAGCAATTGGTTTTTATAGTTTTGATCCCAACTTTAGGGACAGAATATGCTAGTATAGAGCCCCCTGCTCTAGAGGAAGTAATTGAATTTTTAACTTGGGCAAGAAAAGAACTACCGACTACTCCTTTAACTTTGGGCTGCATGCGCCCAGGGGGGAAATATAGAAGTCAACTTGATTTAGCAGCATTAGAGTGTGGAATTAATGGCATTGTTCAGCCTGTACATGTAGCAGTTAAAAAAGCAGAAGAATTAGGACTAACTATCCAAGAAAACAAGGAGTGCTGTGTGTTATGAGTAGCTGGAAATTGTCTATAGGAACTGCAGGAGCAATTGGTATTCGTAAACTAAAAACAGATGCGTTGCCGACAACGGCTTATATTATGCTGGGCGAGAAGTGCACCCGCAATTGTGCTTTTTGTGCACAAGCTCATACAAGTACAGCCGCGGCTAAATTCCTTTCTCGAGTAGCGTGGCAAGATACCTCGGAGGATGTTTCTATCGAGCATTTGGTAAAAGCTTATAAGCTGGGGAAAATTAAGCGAGCTTGCTTACAAGTTGTTAACCGTCCAGATAGTTTAGAAACAGTCAAAACAGCGGTACAAGATCTTGTTGCTGCAGGATTACCTGTAGTTGTTTCCGGTTATATTACCTCAGTGAAGGAAGCCAAGGGGCTTTTTGACTTGGGGGTAGATCGTATAGGTTTAGCCATGGATGTTGCTACTCCGGACTTGTTTGCGGAAATAAAAGGTGGTTCGTGGCAAAAGCGTTGGGAACTATTGTGTTCTTGTGCTGTTGCCTTTCCTGGTAAAATGACTACGCATTTGATTGTTGGGCTGGGAGAAACAGAAGCAGAAATGTGGAATATTATTAAAGAATGCTACGCACGTGATATTACAGTGGGCCTTTTTGCTTTCACACCTTTGCCTGGCACAGCTATGGCCGACAGGCCACAACCTAAAATTGGCAGTTATCGTAGATTGCAAATTGCATTTGGACTTTTAAAACGAGCGTTTAGTCCTGATGTAGTTGTGTGTAGTGGTGGGGAAATTGTAAGTTTTAAAGTGAAAAATATTGGGGAAGTTTTAGCTGATGGGGATGCTTTTAGGACAAGCGGATGCCATCAGTGTAATCGACCTTTTTATAATGAGAGGCCGGGTCAAATACTTTATAATTATCCTAGAGCCTTATCGCCAGAGGAGTTGCGACAAGCATTTGTTGAAAGCGAAGTGGTAACATGGTAAACCTAGGAATAATTAACAAAGACAACAAAATTCCTTGGCGCATACTAAACACAGGTTACAACAGTGCGGCGACCAATATGGGTATGGATGAAGCAATTATGGAAGCTTATGCTGCAGGGCAGGTACCGCCAACTATTCGTTTTTACGGCTGGAAACCAGCGGCAGTTAGTTTGGGATATTTCCAGCATGGTGAAAAAGAGATTAATTTTGCTGCTTGTCATGAGCAAGGTATTGATATTGTTCGTCGTTTAACCGGTGGCAGAGCAGTTTTGCATAATCGTGAGCTAACTTATAGCATCATTGTAGGGGAAAATTATCCGGAGATGCCCAAGACGATAACAGCGTCCTATAGATATTTAAGTAAAGGTTTGCTTCTGGGACTAGAGGAATTGGGCCTTACAGCGGAAATGACTAAACCTATTGCTGCTTATGGGCAACATATTAGAAAACCAGCTTCAGCGGCTTGTTTTGATGCACCTTCGCATTACGAATTAACCATAGATAGGCGCAAGCTTATTGGTTCGGCACAGGTACGTAAACATGGAGTTATATTACAACATGGTTCCATTCTTTTGGATTTTTCCCCTAGCGACCTGGCAAGTGTTTTAGTGTTGTCTGCAGAGGAGGAAAATAAGACTATAATCATGTTGCAAAATAAAGTTGCTGATTTAAAAACCTCTTTGGGACGAGAGGTTAGTTGGGATGAAGTGCGTATAGCAATGACGAAGGGTTTGCAAAAGTCTTTGGAAATTTCTGAAATTACTGGGGAATTAACTATTGCTGAACTAAAGCGAGCAGAGGTTTTAGCTCAGATAAAATATAGCAGCGAACTATGGACGAAAAGACGCTAGGAGGAAATATTAAAATGACCTATCAATTATGTGTTATTGGTGCCGGCAGCGGCGGCTATTCAGCTGCTATTAAAGCAGCACAGCTTGGTGCTAAAGTTATTTTGATTGAGAAAGATAATTTGGGCGGCGTGTGCATGAATAAAGGTTGTATTCCAACAAAAACCCTGCTAAAAAGTGCGGAAAAATGGCAAGAGGTTCAAAACATAAAGGAGTTTGGTGTTTTTGTTGAAAGAGCAGGCTATGACTGGGAAAAGGTTATGGAACGCAAAAATAATGTTGTCTACCAAATGCGTAAGGGACTAGAAAAGTTAATAAAATTAAACAAAATAGAACTAGCAGTAGGAAAAGTGAGATTTATTTCTAAGAACACAATCCGTTTGATTACTGACAACCCAGATCAGGAAAGGAATATTACGGCGGAAAAGATTATTATAGCTACAGGTTCCGAGCCTTTTGTACCGCCGATACCGGGTGCTGATCTTGCAGGGGTTATTACTAGTGATGATGTTTTGCAGTTAGATGAAGTTCCGGGTTCAATGGTTATCGTGGGCGCTGGAGCGGTGGGCGTAGAATTTGCTGGTATTTATGCAGGATTTGGTTGTATGATTACAATCGTAGAAATGGCTTCAGCGATATTGCCTCTTTGTGATGTAGATATGCAAAAAAGAATGGGACTGTCCTTGCGCAAACAACATATTACCGCTAAAACAGGAGCAGCTGTAAAAGCTGTTACTCGTGGTAGTAACGGGCTATCTGTTACGATTGAGTATAAAGGCAAAGAAGAGATTATTGAAGCGGAAAAAGTTCTTCTAGCCGTGGGCAGGAAACCGGTTTTTGCCAGCGAGGAATTAGATGAAATAGGAATTTCTTATACCAGAAAAGGTATTGTCGTTAATGAGAAGATGGAAACATCAGTGCAGGGAATTTATGCGGTTGGAGATGTTACAGGGTTGTCAATGCTAGCCCATAGTGCTTCGCATCAAGGTTTAATAGCAGCCGTTAATGCTGTGGGTGATGGCGAAGCTGTTATGCACTATAATGCGATTCCTAGCTGCATATTTACGCAGCCGGAAATTGCTCAAGTAGGTATGACTGAGCAAGAGTGTGAAAAAAATGGTAGAAAAATTGTTACTAGTAAATTTAATTTCATGGCTAACGGGAAGGCTGTTTCTATGGGTGAAACAGAAGGGTTAGTTAAACTTATTGCAGATTCTCAAACTCACAAGCTGATAGGTGTTCATATTATGGGAGCTCATGCCAGTGATTTAATTGCAGAAGGCATTGTAGCAGTGCAAAATGGGCTTACAGCAGAAGAAATCGCTGCTTGCATACATCCACACCCAACATTATCAGAAGCTGTAGGAGAGGCTGCAATGGGTCTTTTTGGTAATATGATTCATCAAATAAACATGAAGAGATAGTTTGGAATTGTAAAAAGATGATATATAAGAAAAGTAGGGGGGTAACCACTCCCCTACTTTTTTTCCAGCAGTTTTTGTGCTACAATATCAGAATAATGTAAGAAATCGTTGGGGGTAATGAAAATGTTAGATATGAAATTTGTCAGAGAAAATCCGGAAAAAGTTGGACAAGCCATGAAAAACCGTAACATGGATAAAAACTTGGATGATTTTTTGGCTTTAGAGAAAAAACGCAGGGAAATATTACAAGGAGTAGAGGCAGATAAGAGCCAACGCAATCTTGTTTCCGGCGAAATTAGTAAAATGAAAAAATCAGGCGAAAATGCTGATGTACAAATAAAAGCTATGCGTGCATTGGGTGAAAAAATAGCTGCAGATGATAAAATTTTAAAAGATACGGAGTTACAGCTAAAGGAAATTTTGCTGACTATTCCTAATATGCCGGCTGATGATGTGCCGGTAGGCAAAGACGAAAATGATAATCTTGTTATTAGAACTGTAGGCGAGCCTAAAAAGTTTGATTTTCAACCGCAAGCTCATTGGGATATTGGTGAAAAATTAGGCATTTTAGATTTTGAAAGGGCAGCTAAAGTTACCGGTGCTCGTTTTGTATTTTATAAGGGCTTAGGGTCTCGTTTAGAACGTTCAGTTTATAATTTTATGTTAGATGTACATACTTCTAAACATGGTTATACTGAAATTTTTCCTCCATATATAGTTAATAAAGAAAGTATGACAGGTACAGGTCAGTTGCCCAAATTTGCTGAAGATATGTTCAAGCTGGAAGGCTTAGACTATTACTTAATTCCTACAGCAGAAGTACCGGTTACTAATTATCATCGCGGTGAGATTTTAAATCCGGAAGATTTGCCTATAAAGTATTGTGCATATAGTGCTTGCTTTAGAGCGGAAGCTGGTAGTGCAGGCCGAGATACTAGAGGACTTATACGTCAGCATCAGTTTAACAAAGTTGAATTAGTTAAATTTACCAAACCGGAAGATTCTTGGGCGGAGTTAGATAAATTGACCAAAGATGCTGAGGATATTTTACAATTATTGAAGTTGCCTTATCATGTAGTACGCTTGTGTACAGGTGATATTGGTTTTAGTTCGGCTACTACATATGATTTGGAAGTTTGGATACCGGCATCTAATTGTTATCGTGAAATTTCTTCCTGCTCAAATTTCTTGGATTTTCAAGCCAGACGTGCAGATATTAAGTTTAGACGTGGACCTAAGGAAAAACCGGAATATGTGCATACGTTAAATGGCTCAGGATTGGCTGTGGGCCGTACTGTTTGTGCTATATTAGAGAATTATCAAAACGCCGATGGTTCTGTCACTATACCAGATGTACTTGTGCCATATATGGGTTGCACTGAAATTAAAGCAAAATAATTTAGCTGGATAGATTTTTCAGTGTTTTGAGAAATTTATCCAGTTTTTTTGTTTAATAGAATATCTGCCTTTGTTGCACATGGCTAACTACTATATATAGTGGTTGGCCATATTGTTTGTAGGTTAAAAACAAGGGAAATTTGCCTTATTATCGGGTTAATACGCTTTAAATAGGGCTATTATGAGGTTTTTCATCCTTTTGCCACAAAGAACTCAAAAGAACTCAATTTTTCTCAATTTTCCTATTGCACTTTCCTGAAATAGTAGTATAATGAACTACAGTAAATTAAAGCATTAGCAAGGGGAGGGTGTATATGAAGAGACATGGTTTTTTTCAACTGTCACAAGACGCTGTGACGAAACTGGCGGAAAACTTCGAGACGCCGTTACTGGTCCTTTCATTAGACCAGATTGAGAAGAATTATTGTTTTTTAAAAACGCATTTACCGAAAGTAAGGCTGCATTATGCGATGAAGGCTAATCCCGATTTGCGTATTTTGGAAAGATTGTCGGAATTAGGCTCTTCTTTTGATGTAGCATCTGATGGTGAAATTAGAACGTTAGCTGAATTAGGTATTCAGGGTCAACGTATGATATATGCGAATCCGATTAAAACATTGGGCGGTTTTAGAGCTTGTAAAGACGCTGAAGTCAGTAGGATGACTTTTGATAGTGCAAGTGAAATAGAAAAGATTGCTAAATATTGTCCGGGAGCTACGGTTTTGTTGCGCTTAAGGATAGACAATACAAAGGCCCATGTTGATTTAAACAAGAAGTTTGGCGCTTCCAAAGAAAAAGCTTTAGAGCTTATCAAAATGGCTCTAGCAGCAGGCCTTAATGCAGTAGGAATAGCTTTTCACGTTGGTAGTCAGACAGTATCTGCAGACCCTTATTTGGATGCGTTAGAAATTGTTCGTGCCGTTTATGCTGAGGCTAAGACAGAAGGCATAGAGTTACCTGTTTTGGATATTGGCGGAGGAATGCCTGTGCCGGAACCAAAGGTGCGCTTTAATTTAGCCGCCATGCTAGGTCAAATAAATTCTCGTTTGGAAGAAGACTTTCCTAATACGGAAATATGGGCAGAACCCGGTCGTTTCATGTGTGGAACGGCAATGAATCTAATTACTAGTGTTATTGGCGTAAACGAAAGAAATGGTCAAAGTTGGTACTTTCTGGATGATGGTATTTATGGAACTTTTTCCGGGGTTATCTTTGATCAGTGGGATTATAAGCTTATTAGTTTTAAGGAAGGTGCTAAGCATAAAGCCACTTTTGCAGGACCGAGCTGCGATTCCTTAGATATTATGTTCCGTGGCAAGATGACTGCACATTTAGAAGTAGGAGATCTTATTTTAGTTCCTTTGTGTGGCGCTTATACTTCGGCTTCAGCTACTACTTTTAATGGGTTTCACAAAGCTCAGATTGTTATCTGGGAAGAAGTTAGCGTAGCATTGGGTATAGAAAAATGCTTAGCAAAAGCGGTTTAATTTTATAGTTTGAACGGATATTCCACTTTTTAGGGAATATCCGTTTTTTACATTAAAAGCGGCTGCTATAAAGAGAAAATTTATGATAGAATAAGTATAGTTATAGTATAAGCATATTTAATCAGGAGGTATTATTATGACAATAAAAGAGTATGATTTTGCCTACGGTAGAGGACGAAAAAAATTTAATTTA
>JAQVYX010000003.1:28249-50526 GCA_029004715.1 Acidaminococcaceae bacterium
TATAAAGAGAAAATTTATGATAGAATAAGTATAGTTATAGTATAAGCATATTTAATCAGGAGGTATTATTATGACAATAAAAGAGTATGATTTTGCCTACGGTAGAGGACGAAAAAAATTTAATTTAGTTGCGGATAAAGTATTAAAAGAAGTTCGTACCAAGGAATTTAAACCTTTAGAAGACATTAAGGCATCTGTTTTGGATGCTATTTACCATCCTATTGGCATGTCGCCAATAAACGAAGTAGTAAAACCGGGTCAAACTATTGCTTTTATTTGTAATGACCCTACTCGTGTAGCTAATAGCTATGATTTTATGCCTATTCTGGTCAATGAAATGAACAAGCTAGGGGTTAAAGATGAGAATATGCAAATCGTTTTTGCGCTGGGAACTCATCGTAATATGACACATGAGGAAATGATTGAGGCCGTTGGTGCTAATGTTGCTGAGCGCTTAAAAATGTATAATAGTACCGCTACTGTAGAAGATGATTTTGAATATTTTGGCGATACCAGCAGAAAAACACCTGTGTGGATTAATAAGCATCTATGTCATGTAGACCATATTTTTTTAACAGGAACTATAGTTCATCATTATTTTAGTGGGTATGGTGGAGGGCGTAAAGCAGTGTTGCCTGGCTGCGCTGCCATGGAAACTGTGCGCTGTAATCATAGCTGGATGTTGGATGCTAATGCTGGATTAGGTAAAACTATTGGTAACCCTGTTTATGAAGATCAAATGGAAGGGGTCGCTTTATTTGCCAAAGATCGTTCTTTAATTTTGTTCAATGCAATCTTAAATGCTAAGCATCAATTCTTACGCATGTTTGCAGGAGATTATGTAGCGGCTCACAAAGAGGCTTGTAAATTTGTTGATGAAGTTTATGGAGTAGTTATACCGCAATTAGCGGATGTTGTTATTGTTTCTTGTGGTGGCTATCCTAAAGATATTAACGTTTATCAAATGCAAAAAACTATGGATAATGCTCATTGTGCAGTACGCGAAGGTGGGGTAGTAATTCTTTTAGCAGAATGTGAAGAAGGCAGTGGTTCTAAAGTTTTAGAAGAAACCTGCAAACGCCTAGGTTCTTGTGATGCTATTGAGAAGGAATTGGAAGCTAACTTTGTCATTGGTGCTAATAAAGCGTACGCCGTTACGCGTCTAATGAAAGACGTGAAATATATTTTAGTTTCGTCCTTGGATAAGCAGTTGGCTAAGGATATGCTCTTTGCTGGTGTGGTAGACAGTGTAGAAGAGGCTTTGGTTCTGGCGGAAAAAGAAGTTGGAAAAGATTATAGCGTGATTCTTATGCCGGAAGGTTCACTGACAGTTCCACGTGTAGAATGATAATATGACTTACATAGGATAAAAAATAAAGGTGGCGAGCACATAGATGCTCGCCACCTTTATTTTTTATAGTAACCAATCAGTTTCATTTTCATTTAGTATGTTTAAGCCATTTTTAGCTAAGAGATCAGCTAATATGCCGTTGCCGTTAATAACGGTTCCGGAAAATGTTCCATCATATATTGTTTTGTAACCGCAAGACGGGCTACGCTCTTTCAAAATAGCATATTTACAATTATACAGCTTGGCCAATTTGAGAATTTCTTGTGCCCCTCGCTCAAAATATTCAGTGAGATCTTTTCCGCTTTGAGAAATAACTCGGCCATTTTTTATCTCACTAGATTCTCTAGGAGTACTTAGCCCCCCATATATCTCAGGACAAATGGGAACTAAATTATATTTTTTTAGCAATTGCGAAGTGGTGGGCATAGTTTGCCCTTGACCGTTATAACGGCAATTTAAGTTTAACAAGCAGGCACTAACTAAAATATTCATCTAATGACCTCCTAAAGGCAAATAAATAGTATATAAATATGGTTACTACCAAGCTATATTAACATAGTAGTCGTAAAAAAACAAACTAGCTTAAAGTTCGGTACGTGAAGAAAGGCAAAATTTGTTAGATGTGGAGCAGCAAATTAAGAGCGTGGAAAATAATAGATTTAGTGAGTCTAGTTGTATTTAAATTACTCATGGTGCTCACTTTTTTCTCATTTTATGATATACTAATTACTAAATGATATAAAGTCGCAATTAATATTAAAGTGAGGGAGGGTGGAAAGTGTTTCATTTCGCAGTTTGTTGCTATGAGCGCAAGTATATTAAAATGATTTGTGGTTATTTGCAGGAGCTTTGGCAGGAAGACTATGCGGTAGAAACTATTCCGTTTACCAGAGGGGCAGATTTGCTTTCTGCTTATAAAAATGGAGAACATTTTGATGTAATTGTTTTAGATACGGCTACGGAGGAATTTATAGATCAAGATATACTGCAGCAAATTTATCAATATGATACTAATGTTACTATAATTATTTCAACAACACAGGAATCTGTGGTAGAGAGCTATAAAGCATCTGTCTATCGCTGTATTTTAAAACCAATCAATAAAGAGTTGTTTTTGACAGAGATAAGTGTTTTGCTAGCAAGATTGGCAATAGAAGAAAATATTTATTATAAATTTGCCAATGGACGAGGTTTAAATAAGGTTAAATTATCTGACGTTTATTATTTTGAGTCCAATATGCGTAATATTAGAATTTATGAAAAAGGAAATGAGTATATATTTACAGGCAAAATTAGTGATGTGGAGAATGAACTAGCAAAACAAGATTTTGTACGTAATCATAAAAGCTACGTTGTTAACTTAAAATATGTAAGAAATATCTACAAAGACACTATAATTATGGAGAATGATGAAAAGATACCATTGAGTAAACATCGAAGCAAAAAAATGCGAGAAAGAGTTTCCCATTATATGAAGGCTCGGAGATGATAAAGTATTTAGAGTAAATGTTAAGATTTTGCATATTATAAGATGCAAGCAAAAAATCAGTGCAGCAACGAAAGTATTTTCGCTGCTGCACTGATTTTTTAGATAGAAAAGTAAGTAACTATACTAAATATGATTAAAATTAACACTTCAATTAAAGCAACGGGTTTCAGGGTTTTAAAAAAATCCGCTTTGAAATAATCCAAGGTTACCATAAGGCATACATGTGTTGGGGTAATCATTTGGCCTGCGATACCAAAGACCATAGCAACACCAAACAGATCAATATTTCCAGGAGCCATGGCTGCTACAATGGGAAGAACGATTGCTACATGTCCTTGGGAAAGACCTGTTAAAACACCGATGATAAAGGATACGCAGGCAATAATAACGGCAGGCGGCAAAGGAGCGGTATTAAAGGCTGTCACAATAGCACTTAAAATTTCAGTAACGGTAAGCAGTTGGATAAAATAAAAAATGCAAACTACGTTTAGCAGCATTTTGATATCCAAAGAGTCAAGAAAGACATTTTTAACATTTAAAGTGCGGTTAGTAGCTTGTAGCAAGAAAATCATACCAAATACAACTAATCCCATAGAGACAGCGGCTCCTATATGAAAGAAAACTACCAAAAGGAAATTAATGATTACAGGGGCTAAGGATAAAGCTACGTCGGCAATATTTTTACAGCGTTCTTGGTTTGAACAAACAGTTTTTTCTTTGGGTGGTAACTTTAAAGGTCTGATACAAAATATCCAACCCAAGGCAAAGGCCACAATAGAAAGCCAGCCAAGATGTATAACAAATTTACTTATAGGCAGCATGGCAATGCTACAGGCCATAATCATACCAGGATTAATAGGATTAGAGTATTCAAAAATATGGCGAAAATAAAAGTTAATAGAACTTTTGGCCGCGGCAGAAAGGTTAGTTCCTTTACTGGCTGTTTCTACAATAGGGGCGGAAAAGCGAGCACCACCAAGTGAAGGTAAAAGACCTAAAAAGGCTGGCATAATAGCCAAGGTAAATTTTTCGCTAGGAAAGAGCCTTTGTAAAGCGCGAACCATACCATCTAAAGTTCCACTAGTACGTAACTCGATTTCCAGACACATAACAAAATATAAGGCGAAAAGCAGATCATAAGTCCTTTGCATAGTAAAGGTTTGATAGCCAGCAGTAATAAAGTGTATGGGATCAGGGGCTTTAATTGCCCACATAAAGAGGCCACCTAATAAAATAGATGGACCTATGGGGCAATGACGTCTCAACATAAATAAAATGATACCCATCGCTATAGCAATAATAAGAAATATGTTCATAAAATCAAATCCTTTACTTATGGTAGATAAAGTCATTATACATTATTTTGGCGAAAAATAATGAACTTTGGTGTATAATGTACAAGATATAATAAATTTAGTTTTTTGTTAGTAAAAAAACAACAATAAAGGTCCTTTAATAGGGAGAATACAGGAGAGAATGGTTATGTCCGAAAAAGAAACTAAGGTTTTAGGCGAAGAAGATTTTTTAAAAAATGCAGAGGCAATTCATAAACAGATAAGAAATAATGATAAGTTAACTTCTGAAGGCAAACGTGCTACGCTAACTATTTTGGATGGAATAATGAAATCAGTTAAGGTGCATGGAGCAAGGCAGCATGGAATTACTAAAAAAATGTTAAAAGTAGCGCTTACTGTTTTTGCTAAAATGTCTGAGGACAAAAGGTATAGCCCTGAAAAATTGGCTGTTTTGCGTTCACTGGTTATGATTACTTTAGAAGGTATAAAAGCTAAGTGAATTGGAGAGGCAACTTTAATTAAAAATGTTGCTAACCTATTAATTCGGAGGAATGCAAATATGGAGTTTATGCATGAGGCAATTATTGAGTCGGAAAAAAATTTAAAAACAGGAGACGGTGGGCCATTTGGGGCCGTAGTTGTTAAGAATAGCAAAATCATTGGACGTGGGCATAATGAAGTTATAAAAAACAATGATCCCACTTGTCACGGAGAAGTTCAAGCTATTCGTGCTGCCTGCAAAAAATTAGGAACTTATGATTTAACAGGTTGTGAACTCTATACGTCAGCGATGCCTTGCCCTATGTGTTTGGGGGCTATTATTTGGTCTAATATTAAAGTAGTGTATTATGGTAACAGTGCTCAAGACACAGCTCAAATTGGGTTTAGAGATGATTTTATTTATCGTTTTATAGAGGGAAAATGCAAAGATGGGGAAGTTTTACAATTAACACAAATGTTGCGTGAAGAAGCGATTGTTGCTTTTGAGAAATATAAGGAACAGAATATGACAATTTATTGAGGTAAATTATGAGTGATCTAACGTTATTAATATTGGCAATTTCTTTATCAATGGATGCGTTTGCCGTATCAGTTTGTGGAGGACTTTCTATGCCAAGCCAGCACCGGACTAAGGGCGGACTTATTTTTGGCATGTGGTTTGGCGGGTTTCAGGCCTTGATGCCTATTATTGGCTATTATATTGGGACCCATTTCGAAAGATTAATAGCTAGTTATGATCATTGGATTGCTTTTGGCCTTTTGAGTTATATCGGCATTAGTATGTTGTTGGAAGCTAAGGATAGTGGTGTTTACAAGTGTAATATTACGGATAATAAGAGAATGTTGACATTGGCTGTGGCCACAAGCATAGATGCTCTTGCCGTAGGAGTTAGTTTTGTATTTTTGCATGTTGATATTGTGAAAGCTGCTGTTTCTATAGGTGCTGCTACTTTTATAATTTCTTTTTTAGGTTGTGTTTTTGGCAGCAAAATAGGTGCGGGCAGCAGATCAAAGGCGGAAATTGCCGGTGGAATTGTACTTATTGGTTTGGGGTGTAAAATCCTAGCAGAGCATTTGGGTTTTCTGTAAGGTTTAGTAAGAAAGAGGCAATTTGGGTAGAGTTAAAAATTAAGTGCTTTTGTGTCTTTACAAGGAGAAAAATATGCGCTGGGTAATGCATGTTGACATGGATGCTTTTTTTGCTTCGGTGGAACAATTAGATAATCCTCAATATCGGGGAAAACCTCTAATAGTGGGAGGCAAATCTCACAGAGGAGTAGTTTCTACTTGTTCGTATGAAGAACGTGAATATGGAGTACATTCTGCTATGCCAATAGTACAAGCTAAACGGCTTTGTCCCCCTGGAATTTTCGTGTCTGGACGTATGGGCCGTTACGTAGAAGTTTCACAGCAAATGATGAAAATATTTGCGGAATTTTCTCCTTGTGTGGAGCCGTTATCCATAGATGAAGCATTTTTGGATTTGTCAGGTATGGAGCATTTGGTAGGAGATATTACATTGTTGGGACGCAAAATAAAAATGCGTATTAAAGAAGTTACTGGACTTACAGCGTCTGTAGGTTTGGCCCCCAATAAATTTTTGGCTAAATTAGGCTCAGATTTACGAAAGCCTGACGGTTTAGTTATTATTTCTGCACATAACGCCAAAGAATTTATTGCGCCGCTGCCTGTAAACAAAATATTCGGAATTGGTAAAAAGGCTAATGAAGCTCTACAGAAAATCGGAATTATTACAATAGGTCAATTAGCCGCTTGTGATGAACTTTATTTAAAAAACATTTTGGGTAATAATACGGCTCTTGTGCAAAACTTAGCTAGAGGCATAGATGATAGACCGGTTGAAAACACTCGTGAAGCAAAATCTATTGGTAAAGAAACAACTTATATGGAAGACCTTTTAACTCAGGAAAAATACCACGATGCCCTGTGGGATTTAAGTCAACAGGTAGGGTGGCGTGTACGTAACATTTGTTTAGCTGGTCGTACTGTGACTCTTAAAGTTAAATATCGCAGTTTTAAAAGCGTGACGCGTAGCATAACTACAGAAGTGCCTGTTAGTGCCGATGAAGATATTTTTGCTTTAGTGGAAAAATTAATTGGGCAAATAAAATGGGCGGAACCAGTGAGACTTTTAGGTGTAAGTGTTAGTAAATTAGTACCGGCGGGAGAATTGTTATTGGACTTTGCTCGTGATGAGAAGCAGCAAAAACGTAATGCGGCGCTAGATGCGTTAAAAAATAAATTTGGTGAACATATTATTAAACGAGGGAAATAAAAAATCCTTTTAGGTTTTAACCTAAAAGGATTTTTTATTTATCAGTTTTGATAATAAGGGGCAAGCCAAAGGCTTTTTTGAACCAATTTAATTGTTGTTTAAGCTGATGTATTTCAATAGTTGGGATCGTTGCTGCAGTTAAATTAAGAACGGCAGCTTTCTTGGAGATGTCAGGACTAATTTTGCTTATTTGGCTAGTTTGGGAATAGTCTAAGCTCTCAGCCAGTGCTAAAAGTAAAGCTGCCATACCTAATCTTTTTAAATCCAGGGCGGTAAGCAATCCTTTGTATTGCTTAGTGCGCAGGTAACTGCGTGAAATTCCATTGTGCCAAGCAGCTATAAGCGAGGTTAAAACCTGTTCTTTATGAGTCAATCCAAAAAGCTTTGCATTTTCAATCATATAACCACTGTGGCGAGCGTGGCTGTAATAGTTAATTGTAATACCGATGTCATGGAGCAGTGCTGCGGTTTGCAAAAGTCGGCGCCAGCGATCGTCTAGTTTATGTAGTGGTTTCCAGGAATCATACATGGTCAACGCCAAATTTGTTACATGCTTACTGTGTTCGCTGTCAGGAGTATATAATTTCAGCGCATTATCACAGCTATCTGCTAAAATATCTTCAGTAACAAGAGCTAAGTTATTGGCAGGTGCATAGTGTGACAAAAACATTCCTTCTCGTAAACCGCAGCCGGATATAATCATTTTTTTTGTTTTACTACGATCTGCCAAGGCTTTTATAATAGCAGAACCGGCTAAAATAATATCAGCACGTTCGCTGGAGAGTCCAGGTAAATGTTTACGTTCTGTCAAAGAAGTGTTTAAAAGTTGTTTAAAGGTATTCTTAAAGTTTTGAATAGCAAACTGGTAGTTATGAATCTTAGAAGTAAAATATTTCACTCTTTTTTGTTCCATCTTACCAAGAGTACGGGCCGTACCACCTACTCCTACAATAGGAAGGCCGGTAGCATTTATCCAAGGAACTGAGTCTAATTGTGTGGAAATGGCTTTGCGCATCTTAGCGTAGACGGCGGGAGTGATTTTATTTTTGCTGTTAAAAGCGGCTGTCAAATTTACGCAGCCAATCGGCAGACTGCTGGAATTAACCATTTTTCGGTTTTGTACCAAAATAAGTTCGGTAGAACCTCCGCCTAAATCAAAAATAATGGCGTCTTTTATATCCAAAGTATTGATGGCACCTAAATAACTCATATACGCTTCGGTTTTACCGGAAATAATTTCTAGGTTAATGCCGGTAGCTTTTTTTACTTCAAGCACTAATTCTTTGCCATTAGGAGCATTACGAATTGCGGCAGTTGCAACTGCTAAAATTTCGCTGGTGTGAAATAATTCACACATAGAAGAAAAACTTTGCATACATTCGAGGGTGTCAGTAAAGGCGGCTTCTGTCAATTTACCGTCTTTATTTATTTTTTGGCTGAGACGTAGAGTTTCTTTTTGATTATAAACCATATTATAGGCGCCGGATTTATATGTTTGTGTAATAACAAGGCGTGCAGAGTTAGAACCAATATCAATAATTGCTATTCGTTGCATAATTTTCCCCTATTCTCAAATATTACCAATTATACATTATATATTACCCATTTGTTGCAAAAATCCTGCGTACATTCTCTAAGTTATGTTAAATTTATGTTAAACTTATAGTATATACATAACTTTTGCAAGGATTATGAGCACATATGTCGAAGTCAATAAGTCTAGAGGGGGTTGTTTCTATGAAAAAGAAAAAACAAGGAATATTTGCGGCTATTCATGTAGGGTCAGAAATGATTAGTCTGCAAATAATAGAATATAGTGATTTAGATAAAATGAAAATTGTTGATGAAGCAAGCAAGAGAGTTAAATTAGGGGAAGAAACCTTTAAGCACAAGCGCATATCTTTTGGTATGGTGACTGAGATTTGTGAGCTTTTGAAGGGCTATAAACGTCTTATGGACGAATATGGTGTAGAGGAATATTCCGTGCAGGCCACTACCGCGGTTAGGGAAGCAGAAAACCAAGCTTATTTTTTGGATCAGATTTTAGTGAAAACAGGTTTGCACGTAGAGGTAGTAGAAATGCCTCGGGAAATTTATACTAAATATGTGTCTATTTTGCGTACATTGGCAAATGCTAAAGAGTTTGTGTCCGGCAGCGGAATGCTTTTTGTTGATATCTCTTCCGGTGGTCTGGGAATTACGTATATGAAAGACAATGAAATTAAATATCAGCAAAATTTACATATTGGTGTCATTCGCATTAAAGAAGATTTTGACCGCAATCAACGCTCCTGCAATAATTTTGGCAGGGCATTAACCGAGTATATTTCTAGTACTGTAGGCCCGGTGCGTGAAGAAATGGCTACAAAAGATGTAAGGTATTTAGTTCTTTCCGGTACAGAAACTGAGCTGGTATTAAAGATGTTTGGTAAGAATGGTCAGAAGAAAGAAATTGAATGTATGCAAGCTGAAGATTTCATGAAATTCTATGATCGTGTCCGTAATTTGAGCATGACGCAATTGGTTAAAGTATTTAATCTTGAGCAAACATCAGCGGAACTAGTATTGCCAACCATTATTTTATATCAACAACTGTTAAGTTTAGCTCCCGCTAAGGAAATAATTATTACTCCGGATCGTTTTATTGACGGGATGAAAACTTTGTATGTAGCTCGTAAGACCAATAAAGAATATATAAAAGGAATACAAGGCGTTTTGCTGAGCTTGGTGGATAGTATTGGTACAAGGTATAATTATGATCGCAATCATGCGGTGCAAGTAGAAAAATTTGCTTTAGCCATTTTTGACAGCTTGCGCAAAACCCATGGTATGGATGATCATTGCCGTCTACTTCTGAGAGCTGCATGCATACTTCATGATATCGGTAAGTATATCTGCTTGCGTAGCCATTCTTTATACTCTTATGAGCTTATTATGTCCACAGACATATTGGGCTTTAGCAATAAAGATAAACGTATCATTGCTTTAACAGCTTATTATCACTCGCACCTATTATTTGAGACCCAGCCTGCAGGAAGCCCTCAAGTAGAACGGTCAATTGTACCTTTGGTTGCTAAATTAGCGGCTATATTGCGGCTGGCTGATGCCATGGACCGTAGTTATAAGCAAAAGATTAAAAGTTGTAAGGTCGTTATTAAGGGCAATGAAATGATTGTTACCGCTAAAAGTAAATATGATTTAACCTTAGAAGAATGGACTTTTGCTAATAAAGGTAATTTTTTTGAGGAAGTATATGGTTTGTTACCCATCTTAGAAAAAGTAGAAGGTTAAAAACATGAATATTGATTTATCTAAACCAGAATATTTTTTTAATAGAGAGTTAAGTTGGTTAAAATTTAATCTACGCGTATTAAAAGAAGGCGGTGTAAAAACAACGCCTTTAATGGAACGTCTAAAATTCGTAGCTATTGCGGCTTCAAATATGGATGAATTTTTTATGGTGCGGGTGGCAGGACTCTATGGTCAATTTGAAAACGGTATTAACAAAAAAGATGCTGCAGGTCTATCTGTAGAAGAACAACTAGAAAAGATATCGCAGTCAGCTCATACGCAAGTGAAATTAAAATATAGATATTTCTTTTCTTTGCTGAAAGAATTGCGCAACTATGGTTTAAACATTAGGTATGTTCATGAAGTAGAGGGCAAGGGAAGAGAATGGCTGGAAAATTACTATAATGATTTTGTTTATCCAGTGCTTACCCCTATGGCGGTAGATGCTTCTCGTCCTTTTCCTTTTTTGGCTAATAGGTCTCTTAACTTAGCCGTGGAACTTAATAATATTGAAGGTGAACATAGTTTGGGTTTTGTTCAAGTTCCTTCTGTGCTACCAAGAATTATTGAAGTAGAGGATGAAAAAGATAGCCGCACTTTCATATTTTTAGAAGATTTAATTATGGAGCATGGCCAAGATTTATTCCAAGGTTGTGAGATTTTGGATAAAGTCCCATTCCGTATTACACGTGATTCCGATTTGGATGTGGATGAGGAAGATACCGAAGATCTATTAAAGGAAATTGAAAAATCTCTACGTAAACGCAAACGTGGAGCGGCAGTAAGGCTAGAAATAGTGCGAACAAACAATACATTTATAAAGGGATTTTTGACCAAAAGTTTGGATTTAACGGATGCCGGTGTCTATGAAATAAGCGGGCCATTAGATTTAACCTGTCTATTTAAGTTTATTGGGTTTTCCGGGATGAGCAAGTGGCAGAACAAGCCCTTTGTTCCCCAAAGGCCAAAAGAATTGTTATCCATGGATAATATATTTGAAAGTATTAAAGAAAAAGATATAATTTTACATCATCCCTATGAAAGTTTTGAGCCGCTCGTAAAATTAATTAGTGATGCGGCTATAGATCCTGCTGTATTAGCTATTAAACAAACTCTATATCGTGTCAGTGGTAATTCTCCCATAGTATCTGCTTTGGCTAGGGCAGCAGAAAATGGTAAACAGGTTACGGTTTTAGTAGAATTAAAAGCACGTTTTGATGAAGAAAACAATATTATATGGGCTCGTCGTCTGGAACAGGCAGGTTGCCATGTTATTTATGGTTTAGTGGGTCTGAAAACACATGCTAAAATTATTCTTATTGTGCGTAAGGAAGCAGACGGTATTAAACGCTATGTGCACCTAGGAACCGGTAATTATAATGATACAACGGCTAAGCTTTATACAGATTTAGGCCTTTTGACGGCTAACGATCAATATGGTAGTGATGCCTCGGCATTTTTTAATCTGCTATCAGGTTATTCTGAACCACCGATGTGGAATAAACTAGTAATGGCACCTTTGGGATTACGCAAGAAAATATACGAGCTCATAGATAATGAAATAGCTCAAGTTAAAAAAGGAAATAAGGGTCATATTATAGTCAAGATGAATTCTCTGATAGACAAAGAGGTGACGCAAAAACTGTATCAAGCTTCTATCGCCGGAGTACAGATAGAATTAATTATCAGGGGTATTTGTGGTTTGCGTCCAGGCCTGCCTGGTGTTAGCGAGAATATTAGCGTTCGCAGCATAGTTGGAAGATTATTAGAACATAGCAGAGTTTTTTATTTTGCTAATGGTGGTAATGAAAAAGTTTATCTTTCCAGTGCTGATTGGATGCCACGGAATTTAAATGACCGTGTAGAGCTGTTTTTCCCTGTAGAAGGATATGAACATATAGAACGTATTAAGGGCATTTTAAAATTATGCCTTAAAGATAATGTGGGAGCATATTTAATGCAGAGTAATGGTACATATCGTAGAGTAGTAAAACGCGGCCTACCTATTAGTGTGCAAGAAAATCTTTACACCCAAGCTAAAGAGGCGGCAAAAGAGGAAGAAATGCCCATGGAACAAAGACTTAAACCTATGTATCGCAAGGATTGATTTTTTGTGATATAATACTACAGGAAATAGAATTCTTCCTTTGTTAAAATAGATGCGTTTGTATGTTTCTAACAGGGCGCAGCAAGGGACGCAATTCTATTTTGCAGATTTTATTGGAGGTTATTATGTCAAAACATAAAGTAACTTTAAATTCACATTGTAACTACGGTTATGTAGAATATGATGATGAAACAAAAAAAATTATAGTAAGTATTCCAGGTGATCTTGCTGCGCAAAAAAGAGTGGAAGAATATTTAAGAGTGCCACAAACCATGGATGTTCCAGGTACGAAA
The DNA here is from genome assembly GCA_029004715.1 of Acidaminococcaceae bacterium. Lineage (GTDB taxonomy): Bacteria > Bacillota > Negativicutes > Acidaminococcales > Acidaminococcaceae > JAAYAE01. Next base: position 40,873 of record JAQVYX010000003.1, read on the forward strand.
AGTATTAGAGAATTCGAGACGGTCACACTAAACGCTGCCGATAATTTTGAAGATTTTGGAGTGGTATTAACTCGTTTATGGGTAAATGCTGATGTGCGTGTAGAATGGAGTATGCCTCCGGGTATGGCGGACAACTTATAAACAGATTTATCTACAGGAACGTTTGTTCTGTTGATAACTTAGCTAAAACGGCTGTTTTACGTAAGTTTAAGCTCCATATCTGTGGATAACTTTTTTTCTGCTAAAAGTGTTTGTGCACTGGAGAAAAATTGCTTACAAATTACAAACAATTCACTTAACAATAAGGAGCAGTGCGGATTCTAGCAACTGTAACACTTCCGAGAAAGAAACGATGCCCATGCGAAAAGTTTACAAAAAAGAGCTTTGTTATTAGGAAAATAGTGTTTTTTATAAGTTATGCACAGACGCACTTTTCTTTTGTGGATAACTATTCCTAAAAGGAGAGAATGAGTAGCTAAATTGTTGTGAATATGTTATGTAGTAGTATTTAATAGCTTTCACGTTTTGGTAGCTCAGCTGGATAGAGCGACCGCCTCCTAAGCGGTAGGCCGGGGGTTCGAATCCCCCCCAGAACACCATATATAAATATATATAATCTCATCACTAATGTGATGGGATTATTTTATTTTTGTAACATAATAACAGAACTACTTGGGTATAGTATCGTATTGGGGGGGGGAAAATCATAAATAGAAGCTGTTTTTCTGTTTTGGGGAATTAGCAAAGGATGGTAATGCTACTTATAATTTTACGTATATTATACGAAAACCCATAAATAATGATAAATAGGTTACAGTTATAAGGGAATGTTTTTTCTTTGGTATAGTAGCAAATAAATTTTTTATTAAAATAAGAAAAAATTATCTGAAAATTCTTGAAAAAAACAAATACTTGTGTTATCGTGATAGCAGAATATAAAATATTATTGCTGTGATAAAAAATTATAACAAATACAAATATTGGTTGTGCAAAGAAATAATGCTTGTAAGAGAAAAGGGGGAGTAATAATGCAAGATAATAAGTTTTATTAATGATATTTGTGAGAACGTTTTCAGTGTTGGTCAATGCTACCGTAACCACTTGAACCGTCGATTTTGAAATAGTGGGGTTATACGGCAGGACCTAGTGACTTTAGTGAGAGGAGAAATTGGGAGCTCAATGCTCTTAGCAGTGGTTGAGGTTATATTTTCAAATATGATTATTTTTTAAATAGGGGTTTTTATTGTATTTAGTTCCGTCTTGAAAAACTTTGTATATTACATTTTAGTACAAAAATTATTTTTACGGAGGAGGCGTTGGCTTTATGAGTTCTCTTGTTTCAGTAATTGTAATTGTTTGGGTTATTTACATGATTGTAAAAAAACACTATCCACAGGCGGTACTTCTTATGGCTGGTATCATTTTGCTGTCTTGGGCGGTGTTTGTAAATGGGACATCGATACTTTCCGCTAAGCAATCTTCAGGTTCAACCATACTTGATGTTTTTCACACAATTCAAATCATTATGAGTAGACGTGTGGCAGGTCTTGGTCTCACTATCATGTCAATTGCAGGTTTTGCAAAATATATGGACTATGTAGGTGCAAGTAAGTCACTTTTTGCTTTAGTAGCATCGCCCATAAAGAAAATCAAATCCCCATATTTTCTTCTGGTATTATGTTTTTTCATAAGCCAGTTTCTAGTGGTTTTTATTCCAAGTCATGCAGGTCTTGGATTGCTACTTATGGTAACAATGTATCCTATTTTGATTCGGGCAGGTGTAAGCAAGCTATCAGCATTGGGTGTAATAGGTTGTGCTCAATATATGGATGTGGGGCCTGGTAGTGGCAATGCTATTTTGGCTGCTAGTATGACAGGGCTTAATCCTGCTGTATATTTTGTAAAATGGCAGCTGCCAATTTTTGTTACAACGACACTTGTTTTAGGAGTTGTACATTTCGTTGTACAAAGATGGTGGGATAAAAAAGAAGGCTACGTGCCAAATGTTTCTGCTGAAGTTTTACACGAAGAAATGGAACGTCCTCCTTTGATCTATGCTATTTTGCCTATAATACCCATGATATTTATCTTAGGTTTCAGTCCTTTGTTCAAAAGTCCTATTAAGATGAATGTTGTTACGGCAATGTTTTTAAGTACTATTATAGCTATGCTGTTCGAATTTTTCAGAACCCATGATTTTAATGACGTACTGCAGGGGTTGAAGAATATGTTTGCTGGTATGGGTAACAGTTTTACTACGGTTATCTCTCTTATCGTAGCGGGCGAATTTTTTGCAGCGGGGCTAGTAAATATAGGTGCTGTGAAATCGTTGACTGACGGTGTCCAGGGTTTGGGATTTAACGTTTATATTCTTATAATTATCTTTTGTTTGGTAATTGCAGGATGTGCATTTCTTATGGGTAGTGGTAATGCAGCTTTTTTCTCTTTTGCGTCTTTGGCACCAAAACTTGCCGAATCTTTGGGTATTTCTGCCTTGAGTTTAGTTTTGCCTATGCAGATTATGACAAGTTTTGGCCGTGTATGTTCTCCAATTACGGCTGCCATAGTAGCAATTGCAGGTGTTGCAGATGTAAATCCTGTACAGGTTGTAAAAAGGACTTGCATTCCTATGTTGGTGGCAGCGTTAATAAATATTATATTTTTGTTCATCAAATTTTAAAATACAAAACAATTATATGAAGAGAGGGTGTTTGCTATGACTTTAGTACACGATTTTGATACTACGCTTAATAGGAGAAATACTCAGTGCAAAAAATGGGATACTTATGGTGATGATGTAATTCCTATGTGGATTGCTGATACTGATTTTAAATGTCCTGAACCTATCGTCAAGGCTATTCAAAAGAGAGCGGAGCATGAAGTTTTTGGTTATCCATGCATTGACAAGGGCTATGAAGAAGCTGTGTGTGGTTGGCAGAAACGTCGTTTGGGCTGGGAAGTAAAACCGGAATGGGTAGAGTATACTCCTGCCGTAGTTCCTGCCATAGTTTATGCAATGCGTGCTTTCACCAATCCAGGTGATAATGTGCTGGTACAAATGCCGGCATACCATCCTTTCCATCAAGTTATTCCTCACAATGGACGTTATATTGCTCCAAATCTTTTGCTTCATGGTGAGGACGGAGCATGGTCAATTGATTGGGAAGATATGGAGAAAAAACTTTCTGAACCTAGAACTACAATGTTTCTTTTGTGCAGTCCACATAATCCCACCGGTAAATGTTTTACGCGGGAGGAACTTGAAAAGATTAGCCAGCTATGTATTAAACACCATGTATTCGTAGTTTCTGATGAAATTCATTCCGATATTATTTATAAAGGGTTTAAACATATTCCTTTTGGGAGTGTTTCTGAAGGAGCCGCTAATAATTGCGTAGTTTGCGTAAACCCAAGTAAAACTTTTAATATTGCCGGCTTCCGTACAGGAGCCGCGATTATTCCTAACCTTAATAATCATGATCGCTTCTACAGCGAAATGGAAAATTTAAAAGCTTTTGGCCGTAATATTTTTGGCACTTTAGCAGTGCAGACTGCCTATACCGAATGCGATTATTATGCTGATCAGTTAATGGAATATTTACAGGGTAATTTGGAATATACACGCAAATTTTTGGAAGAAAATATTCCCCAAATTAAATTAGGCCAAATCCAAGCAACTTATTTACTCTGGCTTGACTGCAGCGCATTGGGTATGGATCATATAACAATGATGGACTTTTTCCTGAAAAAGGCTAAGGTTGCACTAAATGATGGCTACACCTTTGGACCTGGTGGTGATGGGTTTATGCGCTTAAATATAGCTTGTCCACGTGCTCAATTAACTGAAGCATTAAAACGTATGGCAGCAGCGGTAAAGACACTTGGTAAGTGAAAAATGTATTACATACTATTCGCACTAATAAAGGAGACAAAATAAATGGAAAAAATTGTTATCGCTACTAAAAATGCTCCGGGCGCTATCGGACCATATTCACAAGGAATTAAAGCTAATGGGTTTATATTTATTTCAGGACAAATGCCCCTTGATCCCTCTACAGGCGAATTTGCTGAGGGTGGGATTGAAAATCAGACTAAGCAGGTTTTATTAAATGTTAAAAACATTTTAGAAGCGGCAGGGTCAGAGCTTGATAAAGTCGTTAAAACAACGGTCTTTCTTAAGGACATTGCTGATTTTGCAGCTATGAATGGTGTATATTCAGAATTTTTTAAAAAAGATTGCCCTGCTCGTTCAGCATTTCAAGTAGTTGCTTTGCCCAAGGACGCTGCTTTAGAAATTGAAGTTATTGCACTTGCATAATTAAGGAGGATTTTGGAATGAAATGTAATTGTGCTAACTGTGCTTCTCATGCCTGTTACACCAAAGGAGTAAATTGTACAGGTATTTCTGCTACTACAGTCAAGAGTACATATACTGAAGAAGAATTAAAAATTATGCAGGCTGCTGCGTATGTTGAAGGGACTTTCTATAGTAATGTGACTCGTTTGCAAGAGACGGCCGAATTTGCTAAAGCTATGGGTTATAAAAAACTAGGCCTGGCTTTTTGTATTGGACTTAATGATGAAGCACGTTATATTGCTAGATATTTTACTAATCAGGGGTTTGAATTATACAGCGTTTGTTGTAAGGCATGTAGTTTTCCTAAAAAAGAACTGGACTTGAAACAGGTAAACCCGGAGCTAGAACATGAAGCTATGTGTAATCCGAAGTTTCAGGCAAAATTTTTGGGCGAACATGGCGTGGAATTCTTTATATCCTGTGGTTTATGTGTAGGACATGACGCTATTTTTAATAAAAATTGCGACGGACCAGTAACTACTTTGGTTGTCAAAGACCGTTTACTTGCCCATAATCCACTTGGCGCTATATATTCACGTTACTGGAAGCGTAAACTTGGTATCATGGAGGATGGAGAAGTTTAAAAAGCGTTGGAATAAATAATAGCAGGTGTAATAACTTAAAACTAAGTTATTACACCTGCTATTTGTGCTTATTAATTTGACGTGGTCTAAAGATTGAGTTAATTATTCGTTTTCATTTTTAACTTTACTTAAATATCTGTAGACTGTAGGTTCTGAGATATCAAGACTTGCTGCAAGCGCTGGAATTCCACCTTTTAAGAGAAAAAGTCCGTTATCATTCAGTTCTTTGATTATGGCAAGACGTTCATCTAAAGAAAGCCTTTCTGGAGCTACGGAGTATTTATCCAAAGCACTTTTTATAAGAGCTTCAATAACGTCGCCGACAGTTCCTTGAAAGTTCTCAAAGATATTGAGGGAACCGCACGCTGGTGCATGATTTGGCATATTGCAGTTTTCAGAGAAAACATTAGTTTCAGGTTCATCGTGAATAATTTCATTGCTTAAAAAGTTTCTAGCAGCAAGGTAAGGAGAAATATTATGATTAATACAGAGAACGCCGATGGTTTTGTTGCTTTCATCGTGAATGAAAAAACTTGAGGAAAGGCTTAAGGTACCTTTGCTGTTTTTTGCATGATAATTGGCAAGGTAAGGTTTATGTTCAATAGTACCTTGTTTAAGAACTTTCAGCACAAAGTCAGTGACAGGACCGCCTATGGAACGTTCACTTAATTCGCCGTTCGCAATAGCTACAATAGATTTTTCGGGCTTAGTTAAATCATGAAGCACTATTTCGTAATTTCTGCCTAAGGCTGCACCAAGGAATTCTACGATGGGTATATACTGTTCAATAGTAAGCATAGGACACCTCTTATCATAGTAATAATTTATTATCACAAGTATAGCATACAATTAGAACCTGAGCAAATATTAAGAAAATTATGGCAAAAATAGTATTTTAAAAAATAAATATGTTAGAAACTTAAAAGTTTTAAGTTCAAATCTTTGTTAGGTGGTAGCTACTTTTGATGAAGCATAGATACACTATTAATAAAATATTTAAATATATATTATAATTCAAGCAATAGTATTCGTTACTAGGGCATTGTTAAGTTAACATAAGTATATAGGTTATTGACATATGCTGAAAATTAAGTATAATTAGAGAGTAAATGACATATGCCGTAAATTATGGGGGCGCGTGATATGAATAAGGGTGAAAAGGTTGCTTTAGTGGCCATAATAGTGAATTTATTTCTGTTTATAATAAAATATTTTGCAGCAGAAACTTCAGGAAGCATTGCCTTAAAAGCGGAAGCTTTTCATACTATGGCTGATTTGATGGCTTCTTTGAGTATTTTAGGCGGGTTAAAAATAGCAAAAAGAAAAAGCAAGCTTTTTCCTCATGGATTGTACAAAATAGAAAATCTAATGGCCGTAATAGTTTCACTGGCTGTATTCTACGCTGGGTATGAGATTATAGTGGACACTATGTCTGCAAACACAGTTGTAATTAAAAATTCTGCTATTGCAATAATATGCTTGGTCGTGTCAATTATTACTACCTTTATTTTTGCCAGATATGAATGGCAAATAGGAAAAGAAATAAATTCACCTATTTTATTGGCGGATGCCAAACATGTTCATATTGACGTTTTTAGTAATGTTGTTGTTTTAATAGCCATTATATCCAGTTATATAGGCTATGATTTTGATAAAATAGCAGCTATTGTAATAGTTTGTTTTATAACAAAGACAGGCATGGCAATATTAAAGGATGGAATAAAGGTCTTACTAGATGCTTCCATAGATCACGAGACTCTTAGGGAAGTAGAAAAAATCATTATTAATACTGCCAAGGTTTCAGAATTAAAAAATTTATCTGGCCGTAATTCAGGTCGTTTTAAATTTATTGAAGCAATAATTGTAGTAGCAACCTATGACTTAGATGAAGCACATTGTATCGCAGATAAAATAGAACATGATATAAAAAATAAGGTAAGAAATATCGATGAAGTATTGATTCATTATGAACCTATATGTAAAACTGAAATAGTTTACGCTTTGCCATTAACCGGTAGTAAGGAAAAAATTCACGAACATTTTGGAGAAGCACCTTATTTTATGCTTGCTAGATTTAAACCGGAGTCTAAGGTGGCTTTCAAGGTAGATATACTTGAAAATCCCTATGATAACACTGAAAAAAGCAAAGGAATTTTAACGGCAGAATTTCTGGCAAAGGAGAAAGTTGATAAAGTAGTAAGCAGACATACTTTTAATAATAAAGGTCCCATGTATGTTTTTTCTAATGCTAAAATAGAAATAATTTTAACTCAGCGTGATCTTCCTAAGGAGGCATTAAAAGACTTGGGGTTAAAATTAAATTAATATATTCTATGTGTGATAAGCTTAATGTATGTATAAAAAACATGAAGGAGGAAATAAAACATGAAAACAACTGCAATATATTTTTCACCAACAGGAACATCTAAGCGAGGGTGTGTGGCTATAGCTAACGTCTTGCAAGCTGAGGCTGGTCAAATTGATGTTACCATAGCCCAAAATAGCCATAAGCAAGAATTTACAAGCGATGAGGTTGTAGTATTTGGCGCACCGGTGTACGGAGGGAGGGTCTTTAAAGGGTTAGAGAATCGTCTTAAGCAAATTAAAGGTAATAAAACTCCATGCGTAATTACTGTAACATACGGGAATCGCGATTATGACGATGCCTTACTTGAATTAGCGGATATTGCCAGCGCGCAAGGTTTTATACCAATTGCGGGGGCCGCACTTATTGGAGAGCATACATTTGGCAGAATTCAGGTAGGAAGGCCTAATGCTAATGATATAGATGAAGATATTACCTTTGCTAAAAACATACTAAAGAAATTGCAAACAGGGGATAGTAACTATCTGCAATTACCGGGAAATAGGCCTTACATTTACGGAGCAGAGGGAATGAAACCTGTTGGTTTTATTCCTAGTACTAACGAAAATTGTACCAGTTGTGGGTTGTGTGCTGAGCAATGTCCGGAAGGTGCTATAGATAGCGAAGACTATAGTAAAATAGATGAAAACAAATGCATTTCTTGTTTCCGCTGTATTCGCAGTTGCCCAGTAAATGCCAAGAACATGGAGACAGCAGCTTATAAGAATTTTGCTGAAGATTTTTCGAAAAAAATGGCAAATCCTCGTGAAAATCAATTTTTTCTATAAAACCTTTTAAGTCCTGTGCTTATTATTCTATTCTCAAATGGTAATATGTTATAATTAGTTAGTATATATTTTGCGAATAGTTACTTAAATTTATTGCTTAGTAGGAGCACATATGGATGATAAAGAATTTATGAAGATAGCATTAGAAGAGGCGGCAAAAGCTGCAGCAATAGGAGAAATACCTATTGGTGCAGTTTTAGTTATGCATGATGAAATCATTGCTAAAGGTCACAATATGCGTGAAACATGGCAAGATGGCACAGCTCATGCAGAAGTAGTAGTGATACGAGCTGCCTGCAAGAAGTTAAAACGTTGGCGGCTTACCGGTGCTACTCTTTATGTCACCATAGAACCCTGCCCTATGTGTGCAGGGGCTATTGTTATGAGTAGAATAGACCGACTTGTATATGGGGCTGCTGATAGCAGAGCGGGAGCGTGTGAATCTTTATTTAATGTAGTTAATAATCCAGCACTGAACCATCAGGTAAAAGTAACAGCAGGTACATTGGAACTAGAGTGCGGGAAAATAGTAAAAGATTTTATGCAAGAAAAAAGGTAATATGTTATAATATATTCCTGTGTGGAGAGGTGTCCGAGTGGTCGAAGGTGTTTGACTCGAAATCAAATGTACAGCAATGTACCGTGGGTTCGAATCCCACCCTCTCCGCCATATTATATATAATTAAATATAAAGCTCTAGTCCAGCGTTAATATGGCTAGAGCTTTTTGCGTTTACATAGACTGAAACAGAAAAAATTTATCTAAAAGATTGGCAAAGATAATCGAGTTATCGTTCAGAAAAAAGCAGGACAACTATGAGTGAAAATAGTATAATTGGCATGTGAAATTCTCTTAGCCTGGATATTGCGCCAGAGGAGAATATGACAGCAGGGACTGTCCCTGCTGTCATAAAAATGTTCTAAAATATTTAGGATAGGTGTTTTGTAGTTTAACGCACTGCAGCCACTTGGTTTCATAAAATAATCGTATAAAATTTGTTAAAAAAGCCAAAGGTTACCTCATGAAAAAATGAGGTAACCTTTGGCTTTTTTTGCTTTTTAGTTTCTTATTAGATAGTCAAATGCGCTTAAAGCTGCATTTGCGCCTGCTCCCATGGAAATGACTATCTGTTTATAGGGGCAGTCGGTACAATCACCGGCGGCAAAAACTCCTGGTATATTGGTTTTGCCATATTTATCTACGATAATTTCACCGAAAGAATTCAAAATCAGGGTATTTTTCAGCCATTCTGTATTTGGCAGAAGACCTATTTGGATAAAGATCCCGTCAACATCGATTGTGGTCTGAGTGCCATTTAGGGAATCAAGATATGTTAGCCCGTGGACTTTTTCGTTGCCGAGGATTTCGGTAGTTTTTGCATTAGTTATTACTTTTATGTTTTCTTTGCTATAAACCCGTTGCTGTAGTACTTTATCGGCAATAAGTTTATCGGATTTTTGCAAAAGTGTTACATGCTTGGCAAGACCTGCTAGATCAAGAGCAGCTTCTACGCCTGAATTTCCACCACCTATTACAGCAACAGTTTTTCCTTTGAATAAA
>JAQVYX010000004.1 GCA_029004715.1 Acidaminococcaceae bacterium
CACTATTATGAAAAATACCGTGGCTACCTTGCAGTATTTTGATACTAAAGAAAAAGGCGGCGAAAGCCGCAAGGATCAAAGAATTTGGTCTGACATAACCATCACCTTCTAACTTTTGTATAGTTGTTTTTTACTTCTATAACTTAATTTTCCCCACGAATATTTCCCATAATACTATTTTTCGCCAAAATTTAAACGAGGTATCAACATATGAGAAGATTTTTAAAGCTAATGCTAAAAATATCCTTAAGCATTTTTGGCCTCGGAGCTACGATTACAGAACCAACTAAAAAAAATACCAAGGCGGTTGTTGTGGTCAGCTTTGGCACTACCGTTCAGGATGCACGCATCAGTGATCTTGGTGGGATTGAAAACGCTATAAAAAGTGCCTTCCCTACACATACTTTCTTCAATGCCAATACTTCTTATATTGTTATGAAACGCAATGCTCAAAATGGCATTCAAATTAAAGATTTACCCACTACTTTATGTGAACTAAAAAAATCTGGTTATAAGGATGTTTTAGTACAGCCAACTCACCTATTGCACGGCGAAGAATATGAAAAAAAGGTTTTGGAAACTGTTAATAAATTTCAAAAGGATTTTACGCGGTTAGTTGTTGGTAAGCCACTAATTTCTAAAAAAGAAGATTATGCACTGACAGCTTCCGCCGTTGCCACCCAATTTCCTTTATTACAAAAAAATGAAGGTATTGTTCTTATGGGCCATGGCTCTCCTCGTAACAACAATCAATCTTTTGGAAATACTTACAACAATTTGCAAGCAGCATTTGATGCTATGCGGCTTCCCGTTATTGTAGGTACCGTAGAAGAATTTGATTCGCCCAATATTTTTAGCGTTCTAAAAATTTTAGCAGACCGTGGCTACAAACAAGTACATATGTATCCATTAATGCTAGTTGCCGGTGACCATGCCATTAACGACATGTATGGTGACAACGCTGATTCTTGGAAAAACAAAATTGAAAAAACTGGTGTAAAAACTATTGGTCACATGGTTGGTCTAGGCCGCAATACAGCTATACAAGGTCTTTATGTAACTCACGCCCTTACAGCTAGCACTGATGCTTAAACGTTATTTGTTCGCTATATTTTGTTGCCACATTCAAAAAACTTATGGCACTTCATATATCCTCCATATTACATGCTGCCATACTAAAAACAAACCCCGAAAAAAATTTTCGGGGTTTGTTTTTTTTTAATTATTCTACTATGTTATAATGTAATTATATTTAGTAAGTAATTGAATTTTGAAAGGTAAAAAGTGCTCTCATGCTTACTTTGGCTATTAACTACAGTAAAAAAAACAAAGGAATGCCTGTATATCAGCAACTAGCGGATTATTTCAAGAATGAAATCCGGCTAGGCCATTTGCAAGCAAAAAACAAACTTCCCTCTATCAGAAAGTTATCTACCGACCTAAACCTTAGCCGTACAACTGTTGAAACCGCTTACAATATCTTAGTTTCAGAGGGTTATCTCATAAGCCGTCCTCAAAGTGGTTATCAAGTATGCCCATTGCTTATACCCACTAGTTCACTAAACATCACTTCGCCCCCCAAAAAATCTGCTCCAAGCAAGCCTATTCGCTATAATTTTTCCAATAATTACATTGATAGCTCCACTTTTGATTCTGCACTCTGGCGACGTTTTATAAACAAAACTTTACATGACCCAGCTGCTATTACCGGCTATGGTGAAACACAAGGAGAATTTGCTTTACGCAAAACATTAGCCCAATATAGTTATACAGCTCGTGGCGTAGTATGCACGTCTGAGCAAATAATTGTAGGTGCCGGCATTCAAAGCCTTTTAGCTATTTTATTAAACCTTTTACCCCTGGGGAAAAAAGCTGTTGCCTTAGAAGCTCCTGGTTTTCCTCAAGCTGAGAAAACATTTACCGATCACGGCTGGGCGGTAACCAAGTTTGATGCTGAAAACATTACCTCCGACCTACCATCGCTACTTTTAGTTAGTCCTTCTAATCCTTATAAAGGTAAAGCTCTTTCAGCCGATGAGCGCCGTAACCTTTTGGCTTGGTCGTCCCTAACAGGCGGCTACATATTAGAGGATGATTATAATGGAGAGTTTCGTTATTTTTCTCGTCCAGTGGCCTCTCTACAAGGCATGGCTAACGGCGAACGAATTGTTTATTTAGGCTCTTTTTCCCGTTCTCTTATTCCTTCTTTACGTATTAGCTACATGGTTCTACCTCAGAATTTATTACCAGCTTATTATGCCTCAGCAAATCTCTATAATCAGACTTCTTCTACTATAGAGCAATTAGCTTTGGCAGAATTTATAGCACAAGGACATTTACAACGACATGTAAAAAAATTGCGTAAGCTATACAGCAAAAAAAATGATTTATTGCGTGCCGCTTTGCTTAAAATTTTCGCAAAAAAAATAACTATTTTAGATTATGCTTCCGGGTTGCACCTCCGTGTGTCACTCCACTATTCCGGCACCTCTAAAACAATTGCTGGCAAAGCACTTAAAAAAGGTGTTAAGATTATACCCGTCAGCACAGAGACTACACCTTATCCTGAAATTCTCCTTTCTTTTGCCGGCATTGCCGCTTGTGATATTGAAGCTGGAGTAAAAGCACTAAAAGAAGCTTTAGACAATTAAAAATACTGACAAGACTTTGCTAGTCTTGTCAGTATTTTTTTATTATAGTCTGGAACCAACTTGGTAAATTATTGCGGCTAGTAAATAAGCCAAGCCTGTTTGATAACCCACCGCAAACAAAGTCCATTTCCAGCTACCCATCTCACTTCTAATTGCACCTACAGCCGCACAACACGGCGCTGCTAAAAGAGTGAAAATCATAAATGCATAGGCACTAGCAGGAGTAAATATTGTTTGTAGCGTAAGAACAAGGTCTGCTTTACTGCCAGCACCATCACCGCTACCGGCCAAAATAGCAAAGGTAGAAACTATAGCTTCTTTAGCTAAGAAACCTGTAATTGCAGCAAATGCAGCCTGCCAATTGCCGAATCCTTGAGGTAAAAAAACAGGGGCTAAAAAATGTCCTATATCTGCCAACATACTCTTTGTCGGTTCTACCAAAACCAAGGACGTATTAAAGCTTTGCAAAAACCAAACTAGAACCGAGGCAGCAAACACGATAGTACCAGCCTTTAAAATAAAAGACTTGACCTGTTCCCAAGTATGTTTCAGCACCGTTCTCGAACCCGGCATATGATAAGCCGGCATTTCCATAACAAATGGTGCCGGTTCCCCAGCAAAAGGCGATGTTCTTTTTAAAAGCATGCCAGAAACAACCACCATTATAATACCCCAAAAATACATAGAAGGTCCCACCCAGCTATGCTTTGGAAATAATGAAGCCGCGAATAGGACAAATACAGGCATTTTAGCACTACAGGGAATAAAAGGTGTCAACATAATAGTCAGTCTGCGGTCTTTTTCATTTTCAATAGTTCTAGTAGCCATAATGCCCGGCACAGAACACCCAGTCCCAACCAACATAGGAATAAAAGATTTTCCTGATAATCCGAATTGGCGAAAAGCCCTATCCATAATGAAAGCAGCCCTAGACATATAGCCACAATCCTCTAAAAACGAAAGGAACAAAAATAAAATTGTAATCTGAGGCACAAACCCCAGCACTGCCCCCACACCACCAATAACGCCATCTACGATAAGACTTTGTATGGTGAGAGATACCCCACCAATAACCATTAGGTTGGTTAGCTGCTCGCTAATAAAACCAAATACTGCTTGCATACTTTCAACAGACATACTGCCTAAAGTTTGAATAGCAATGTAGTAAACTGCCCACATAATAATAAAAAAAATTGGTAGTGCAAGCACTCTGTTCGTTACTATATTGTCTATTTTATCAGAAACACTAAGTTCCCATGTCCGCAGTTTCTTCTTGATACAATCCCGCAAGGTGCTAGTAATATAGCGATATCTAGCATTTATAACAATACTTTCAGCATCGTCTTCCTCTGCCTTTTCGCACCCATTACGTAATGCATCCATGCGAGCTAATAAATTACTACTTATCTTTATTTGCTCAAACACTTTGGGATCTCGTTCGAAAATTTTAATAGCCAGCCAGCGTTTCAACTGGGTTGACTCTCTATCTGGCAACAAACGCTCAATACCACGTACAGCAATTTCCTCAGTATCATTAAATATAGGTAATGCTTGATTAGAAACTTTTTCTTTAGCAACCTCTACTGCAAGCTTAATTAATTCATCTACACCTGATCCGTTAATAGCAGCTATAGGAACCACTTTGCAGTTAAGTTCTTTAGCTAATCGCGCTATATCAATTTCATCACCATTGGAATTTACAACATCCATCATATTCAGCGCCAAGACTACAGGTATTTCTAACTCTAATAATTGAGTTGTTAAATAAAGGTTACGCTCTAAATTGGAGGCATCCACTATGTTAATAATCACACTGGGATGTTCATTAACCAAAAAATCTCTAGTTACTACCTCTTCTAAGGTATATGGTGACAAAGAATAAATACCCGGTAAATCAACTACCTCACAATCAGGATGGTTTAAAAGCATTCCGCCTTTTTTAGCAACAGTTACTCCCGGCCAGTTACCCACATACTGGTCACTACCTGTTAAGCTATTAAACATGGTAGTTTTACCGCAATTAGGATTTCCTACCAACGCAAGTACTGTAATCATGATGTGTTATCTCCTCTGTCATATTTAAATAAGTATAGTAACAAAAAATAAAATCCTTGTCCGAGTACTACTCAACAAGAATTTTTTCAGCATCTTCTTTACGAAGAAACAATTCATAATCTCTAACTTTAAGTTCTATTGGATCACCTAAAGGGGCTATTTTTCGCACAAAAACAGTAGTGCCCTTGGTAATGCCCATATCCATAATTCTGCGCTTTATTGCACCTGTTACTTCTATTTTAACTACTGTAACCGTCTGTCCTACAGCAACCTCTTTTAAATTTCTCATTTTACTACCTCCAGCTTAAACCATTAACCTTTTACCTTTTTCTTTCTTAAAGGCGTTAGCTTCAGCTAACATGCAGAAGAATTTTACCATTTTTTTGCTCATTTTGTCAATGGTTTAAGAAAACAACTTGTGAATAATTGTATTTCATTGGAGAATATGATAAAATTACATCGATTGTACTTTATTTATTTTTCATAGGAGGTATAGCCTTTATGATTTTACAAGAATCCGGCGAGAATTATTTGGAAATGATTCTTGTGTTGCAAAAGAAAAATGGTACTGTCCGTTCCATTGATATAGCAAATGCTTTTGAATTCACAAAAGCTAGCGTCAGCCGCGCCATGAGTATCCTAAAAAAAGAAAATCTTATTCTCATGGAACCAAATGGTAATATTACACTTACTGAATCAGGTTTAAATAAAGCTAAGGGTGTCTTAGAAAGACATTTAATTATAACTAAACATTTAGAAAAATTGGGTGTAAGTGCTGAAATTGCCGAAAAAGACGCTTGCCGTATAGAACATATTATTAGTCCCGAAACATTTGCGGCTATTAAAACAACGGTGGGCAAATAATGATAATTGAAACATTAGCGGTTGCTTGTGGCGGAGCTTTAGGGGCAACTTTGCGATATTATATCTCTGTCGGTATTCACTCGAAATTAGGAGTTGCCTTTCCTTATGGCACTTTAACCGTTAATATGGTTGGCTGCTTGCTTTTAGGCTTAACAGCAGCCTTTTGCTTACGACATCCGGAAATGCCCTTACCTGTAAAACTATTTTTAATTACCGGTCTTTTGGGCGGTCTTACTACCTTTTCAACTTTCAGTCTAGAAACTTTTGAGCTTTTGCTAAATAATACTGTATTTGGTTTTATAAATATTGCGCTTAGTCTTATTGGTGGGTTAACCTTGATTGCAATTGGCATGCGACTAGGAGCTTAACGGATGGTGAAAATATGAAAAAAATATTTTCTGCTAAGCTCTCGCACAATTTAAAATGCTTAAGACTTCCTTAACACTAGGGAAGTCTTTTTTTGCCTTGAATTACTCTTTTATGAATTCTGTATACTTAATATCAATTGCTTGTAAAATATGTCCGCAATATATAGAATAAAAGAAGTGACTATTAGGAGGTCTAACTATGAAAAAAATTGAGTCTGTCTTAGTTGCCAATCGTGGTGAAATTGCTATTCGCGTATTTCGAGCTTGTAATGAGCTTGGCATTCGCACTATAGCCATTTATTCAAAAGAAGACACCCTGTCCTTGCATCGCAACAAGGCTGACGAAGCGTATATAGTAGGAACCGGCAAAAGTCCTATTGATGCCTACTTAGATATTGAAGACATTATACGTATCGCTCATGAGCATCATGTTACCGCCATACATCCAGGTTATGGTTTTTTATCGGAAAACAGTACTCTAGCTAAGCGTTGTGAAGAAGAGGGTATTATTTTTATTGGTCCCAAACTAGAACATTTAATTATGTTTGGTGACAAATTAAATGCTCGTAAGCAGGCTGAGCTTGCCAACATTCCTATGATTCCTGGCAGCAATGGCAAAATAGAAACTATTGAAGAAGTAGAGGATTTTGCCAAAAAATATGGCTACCCTATTATAATAAAAGCCGTTAATGGCGGCGGTGGACGCGGCATGCGTATGGTGCATAAATCCGAAGAATTAGAAGATGCCTATTATCGTGCTAAGTATGAAGCACTTAAAGCTTTTGGCAGTGACGACATCTATCTGGAAAAATATTTAGAAAACCCTAAACATATTGAAGTACAAATAATTGGTGATACTAAGGGCAATATCGTACATTTGTACGAACGCGACTGTTCTGTGCAACGTCGTCACCAAAAGTTGGTTGAAATTGCCCCGGCCTTTTCCTTGAAACCGGAATTTCGCCAAGAAATATGTGCTGCTGCTGTAAAATTAATGAAAAATGTTAACTATATAAGTGCCGGTACAGTAGAATTTTTAGCCACACCTGCTGGCCGTTTCTATTTTATTGAAGTAAATCCTCGTATTCAGGTCGAGCATACAGTTACAGAAATGATAACAGGTATTGATATCGTACAAACACAAATTAAAATCGCTGAAGGCTACGACCTGCATAGTGAAGAAGTGGCGATTCCTGAACAAGAGAAAATCTATTGTCATGGTCACGCTATCCAGTGTCGTATTACTACTGAAGATCCTTCTAATAATTTTATGCCCGATACCGGCAAATTAATTGCTTACCGCAGTGGTGGAGGTTTCGGCATTCGCTTAGATGGTGGTAACGCTTTTACAGGTTCAGTAATTACTCCCTACTATGATTCTCTCTTGGTTAAAGCCACGGCGTGGAGTTTAACACATGAAAACGCCATATCAAAAATGCTGCGTTGCCTCAAAGAATTCCGTATTCGCGGAGTCAAAACCAACATCCAATTTTTAGAAAACGTACTAAATAATCCCTCTTTCATTAAGGGCTCCTATGATACCTGTTTTGTGGATGAAACACCCAGTCTATTTAACTTTCCCAAAATTTCCGATCGTGGCACAAAGCTTCTAAACTACATTTCCGATGTAAGCATTAACGGTTATGCGAGCGTAGGAGTACAGCCTAAACCAGACTTTGCCCCACTTAAAATGCCACTTTATAAACACACAAAAATTGATAGTGGCACTAAACAAATGTTAGACAATCAAGGTCCCAACGCTGTAGCTAAATGGGTTTTAGCACAAAAAGAAGTGCTTTTTACTGATACTACTTTCCGTGATGCTCATCAATCTTTATTTGCTACCCGTTTGCGCACTGCAGACATGCTGAGAATAACCGAGCAGACTGCCGCTAAACTGCCAAAACTTTTTTCCTTTGAATGTTGGGGCGGAGCTACTTTTGATGTCGCTTATCGCTTCTTATATGAAAGTCCTTGGGATCGTCTACGCCAAATGCGTGAAAAAGCACCTAATATTTTGTTTCAAATGCTTTTGCGTGGGGCTAACGCCGTCGGTTACACAAGCTATCCGGATAATGTTGTCAAGGAATTTATTAAAACCGCCGCTAAAAATGGTATAGACGTTTTTCGCGTTTTTGACAGCTTAAATGGTCTTGATAACATGCGTCTATCCATTAATACTGTTTGCGAATGTAATAAAATTGCTGAAGCCGCGTTGTGTTACACCGGTGATATTTTAGACTCCAGACGTGATAAATATGATTTGAAATATTATGTAAATATGGCTAAAGAATTAGAAAAAGCCGGCGCCAATATAATCGCTATTAAAGATATGGCGGGGCTTCTAAGACCTGAAGCAGCTTACCAATTAGTTGCAGCCCTCAAAGATTCCGTGGCAGTACCTATTCACTTGCATACTCATGAAGGCAGCGGCAACGCTATTTATACCTATGCTAAAGCTATTGACGCCGGTGTCGACATTGTTGATGTGGCTTTTTCAGCCATGAGCTGTGGCACATCGCAACCCAGCAGTTCCAGTCTTTATTATGCACTAAGCGGAAATCCGCGTCAGCCAAAGCTAAATCCTGATGCTTTAAACGAGCTTTCTCGCTACTGGGAAACAGTACGTCCCTATTACAAAGCCGCAGATAAAACAGAACTAACCCCTAATCCTGAAGTTTACATGCACGAAATGCCTGGTGGTCAATATACTAATTTGAAACAACAATCTTTAGCCTTGGGTCTTATTGATAAGTGGGAAGAAATTAAAATTATGTATCACAAGGTAAGCATGATGTTTGGTGATTTAATCAAAGTCACTCCTTCTTCAAAAATTGTAGGGGATATGGCCTTATTCATGGTACAAAATGAATTAACCGAAGAAGATATTTATAAATCCGGTGACACCTTAGATTTCCCTTCTTCCGTTATTGGCTTCTTCGAAGGCAATATCGGCGTACCTTATCAAGGCTTCCCAGAAAAACTACAAAAAATAATACTAAAAGGGAAAAAACCTATAATTGGTCGTCCAGGTGATACTTTACCACCAATGGACTTCACTATTGTTAAAAAACATCTTGCTGAAATAGGGGGGCCGACTTCCCCAGAAGCAATTAGTTCCTACTGTTTGTATCCCAAAGTCTATGAGGATTGGGTTAAATTCACCAAGGAGTTTGGTGATGTCTCAGTTCTGGACACCCCTACCTTTTTCTTTGGTTTAAACCCCGGCGAAGAAACCCGCGTTATGATTGAAACCGGAAAAATGTTAATCATCAAATTAATTCACATTGGTGAAGCTAACGAAAGCGGTATGCGAACCGTAAGTTTTGAATTCAATGGGTTACCTCGTGAAATTGAAATAAAAGATAGAAATATCAAAGCTACTAATATCGCCCGCAAAAAAGCCGATAAAAATAACCTTGGTGAAATTGGTGCTACTCTTTCCGGGTCCGTAGTGAAAATTCTAGTAAACAAAGGGCAGCAGGTAACCAAGGGTGATGCTTTAATTGTTACAGAAGCCATGAAAATGGAAACCACTATTTCTGCTCCTATAGACGGTATTGTTGCGGCAATTCATGTTAATCCTACTAGTCACATTGAAAGTGGCGACTGCTTGCTGGAAATTGATATGAATGCTCAAATTGCTGTTAAATAATAATCCCTTAAAACCATCTTTTTGCACAAAAAACATTTAAACCGCCAGCGCATATTATTTTGCGCTGGCGGTTTAACATACTATTTTTTGTGCAAAAATAGTATGTTTTGGCATTTTTCTATTTCGTGCTATAATTATATACCATGAAGATTAATGAGGTAACTATGAAAAAAAAAATAACTCCCTGGTTGAAGGGACAAAGCATTTTTAACTATGTTAAGCAACATATAGATACTAATGGGGTTTTCCCCGGCAAAATTTTACCTGACCGTATCATAGCTTCTTCCGATCCCAATTTTTCTTTAGAGTTGGGAACCACTGATGCATATCTATCTATGTCTTCTGCCATAGATAATAAACAAATACGAGATACTATTTACCAGGCAGTTATGATTTTTTGCGCAAATCCCTCCTCACAAAATGAAGCTCAACTATATAAAACCGTCTGCAACTATCAATGCATTGCCTACTGTGAAACTTTAGTAGACCGCTTAGCACAAGAAGAATTACCCCTCGCACTTATGCATTTGGCTGAAGATTGGTTATATAATGCCCCCCAGCGCGAAGCAGTGAAGCTTGCCATTATTATCTGTGGTCTCTTTAATTTAGAAACCATGGAGCGTTCCTATAAAATCGCTGTTAAAAAAGATTTGATGTTACTTGCTCGTTGCGAAGAGTTTACCTTTTATGTCATTTTTGCATTAGACATGAGCAATATAACTACTGATGATGATTTATGGGAAATAATTACACATACACATGGTTGGGGAAAAATTCACGCCATGGAATCCTTTGATTATGATTCCACTGCTAAACGTGATTGGCTTTTATCCTATGGCAGCGATCTTTCCGTTACTTATCCAGGCATTGCTCTTTTAGGCGTCCAAGAAGGACATATATTAGACTTTTTACTACGGCCTAAATTGACACGCAACTTGTACCACGGAATACTTAAAACTATAAATAATTATGTTCTTTTCCTAATTGACTATGATAGCGAAAATGAAAATGATCCTGAATTACCTTTTTGTGACACTTATACTTTAATTAAAAACTTATTACGCCACGCCAAAACCTACAATGAAACTCTAGAAGATGTAGCGCCACTAATTAATTTATCTCAAGAACTTAAGGCTCTGGCTGACAACGAAAATTGGCAGGCAATCAGCGCAAATAATTGCCATCTACTTATTAGTGCTACAGAGAAACTTATTTTTCACAAAGACTGGCTGCCTGAAATTACTGCCAAACTAATTAACAAGGATAGCACAATTAGTTACTTAGCTGTTAGCTTTGCTTTTGCGGTAAAAGTTAATATTCATCCCCAACTCTTTCGCCTATTGAAAAAAGATCCTTTGCGTACTGGACTTTATGAATTTTTATTGCTAACTAATAATAAAAAAAGCTTTAATACCGTATTGAATTTTGCCCGTAAAAATCTAAACATTTACCTTAAAAGCGAACATACTCTCGACTCCTTATTACTAGCATTGTCTAAAAAAAATGGTGTTGGCGAAGATATTGTTATTGCTGGGCTCACATCTATTTATGACAGCCCTCGTTCCTATGCGCTAAACGTTTTAGAAGGCTGGGACGACCAATACATCACTCCAGAAATTAAAGCTGCTCTAATGCGTGCTAAGGCCATGAGCCAGCATCCTTTTTTACCCTTGCGCATAGATGCCTTATTGAAAAAAGAAATCCTTGATTTAACAAGCTTTATTAGTTCCTTAGCCAATATGTAAATGTAAACAAGCAGAGCCCCTTTATCGGTTCTACTTGTTTGTCTATTGCTTGCTAAACAAAAAACACTACATACAATTGACTTTACCTATGCAACTTGCTACAATGAACTTGAATACAAAATACAAAATACAAAATTTAAGAGGAGGCAAAAAAAATGCGTAAAGAACATGATTTTTTAGGCGAAATGGAAATTCCTGATGACATTTATTATGGCGTACAAACTTTGCGTGCTTTGGAAAATTTTCAAATTACCGGTCGTATGGCTGATCCATTTTTCATACACGCCATGGGAATGGTAAAAAAAGCTTGTGCCTTAGCCAACAAAAAAACCGGACGTTTAGACCCAACTATTGCTGATGCTATCGTCAAAGCTTCTGAAGAAGTAATTTCCGGTAAATTAGATGATCAATTTCCTCTAGATGCTATACAAGGTGGTGCCGGTACTTCCTTTAATATGAATGCTAATGAAGTTATTACTAATAGAGCACTAGAAATTCTAGGTCATCCTCGTGGTGATTATGCTTATATATCACCAAACAATCATACTAACATGGCCCAATCTACCAATGATGTAGTTCCTACGTCTATTCGTATTTGTGCTTTAATGCGCACTCAGCTCTTTACTGAAGCTTTAACAGCTTTGGCAAAATCTTTCGATGCTAAAGGAGATGAATTTAAAAATGTTTTAAAAATGGGGCGTACCCATTTACAAGATGCTGTTCCTATAACCTTAGGCGGAGAATTCAAAGCTTTTGCTTGTTCTATGCGTCGCAGTGTACATCGTATGGAAAATAATACTTATGGTCTGCATATAATGAACATGGGAGCTACTGCCGTGGGAACCGGACTAAATGCTGACCCTGAATATATAAAAGTCGTTGCTGATGAACTTAGCCAAGTTACCGGCTTTAAGATGACTACAGCTGAAAATTTAATTGATGCTACTAGCAACACGGATATCTTCACTGATATTTCCGGAGCTCTACGCGTCACGGCCTTAGCCTTAATTAAAATCTGTAATGACTTACGTTTAATGGCTTCTGGTCCACGTGCTGGTTTTAGCGAAATTTTCTTACCCCCGCGCCAACCAGGGTCTTCTATTATGCCTGGTAAAGTAAACCCTGTTATTCCTGAAGTAGTAGACCAAGTTTGTTACCAAGTAATTGGTAATGACTTAGCTGTCACTTTGGGCGTGGAAAATGGGCAATTTCAATTAAACGTCATGGAACCTGTTATGGCTCATAATATATTTGCCTCTTTCCGCTATATTACCAACGCCGTCACCACTTTAAAAAATCTTTGCATTGATGGTATTAAAGCTAATGAAAAAATGTGTACTTTCTGGTTTGATAGAAGTGTAGGTATCATTACTGCTTTGCTTCCTCACATTGGTTACGAAAAATGCTCTGCTTTAGCTAAAGAAGCCCTAGCCAATGATCGTCAAATCAAAGACCTGTTATTGGAAAAAAACATTATGAGTAAAGAAGACTTGGATATCATCCTAGCTCCTGAACAAATGACCCATCCTGGCATTGCGGGCAAAGAACTACTAACAAAATTAGAATAGTATCAAATACAAAAAACAGGGCTTCCTTAAAAGGAAGTCCTGTTTTTTTCAATTTTATTGTACAGTTACATTGCCTTTTTCTGCTCTGCTGCCTTAGCTTTAACCTCAGCTTTGGCCATCATTTCCTTCGCTTTCATCAAACGCACCGTACTTGCTCTGTCGTTTTCTTCAAGCTTCATAGTAATATACTTAATGCTTTCTTGCATTTCCGGAATCATAACATATTCTAAAGCATTTACACGACGTCTAGTTTTTTCTATCTCTGCTGCTAAAAGATTACAAATCTTTTCTACCTCTGCTAATTCCAATAATTTGGGTAAATATTGAGACAGTTCCATAACAGCATTATCTAAAGAACTAGATGTAAAAGTAAAAGCGTACGGAATATCTGCAACATCCTCACCACCGGTATATTTAACTGTCGGAACATCCACACTCATAACATTGTGGACTCCCACTTCAAAAACGGCCGCTCTGGCAGGGTATAAAAGTGATTCGGAAATACGCAAAACACCCATTTGTGCCTTTGCTAAACTAAACCGACTAGCAACTTCTTGCAAAGCCTTTTCTACTTCTAAACGCAAATCATAATTGCGACGAATATGTAGCATAAACTGCCGCACCATTTCATCGCGTTTATCCTTTAAGAGCTTATGGCCTCGCACTGCCGTATTTAAGCGCTTTTTCAAGCGTGTCAGCTCCATACGCGTAGGGTTCACATTTGTAGCCATGTGCTATTCCCCCTCTGTTCCTTCCGTTTCAGCCGGTACATAATATTTATCCAAGTAAGCATCACGAATACGTTTCAGTTCCGCCCTTGGCAATACCCCCAAAAGTTTCCAACCTAAATCCAGTGTTTCCTCAATTGTACGATTAGTTTCATAGCCTTGAGAAACATATTCTTTTTCAAAACGATCAGCGAATTTGGCATAAAGTTTATCAACCTTAGATAGTGCTGCATCGCCCAAAATTGTTGCTAATTCCTTCGCTTCCTTACCACGAGCATAAGCAGCAAACAATTGGTTCATTGTATCTGCATGATCTTCTCTAGTCTTACCCTCGCCAATACCTTTATCCTTTAAACGCGACAGGGAAGGCAATACATCAATAGGTGGAGTCAAATTCTTACGATATAACTCACGAGATAATATAATCTGTCCTTCTGTAATATAGCCTGTCAAATCCGGGATAGGATGTGTTTTATCATCTTCCGGCATAGACAAAATTGGAATCTGTGTAATAGACCCTTTTTTACCTTTAATACGTCCGGCACGTTCGTACATACTCGCTAGATCTGTATATAAGTACCCAGGATAACCACGACGTCCCGGCACTTCTTTACGAGCTGCAGAAATTTCACGTAACGCATCAGCATAGTTAGTAATATCGGTTATAATGACCAAAACATGCATACCAAGACCATAGGCCAAATATTCAGCAGCAGTAATTGCCATACGCGGAGTAGCGATACGTTCTACAGCTGGGTCGTTAGCTAAATTAATAAACATAACAGCACGTTCCAGTGCACCTGTACGATTAAAGTCATTCATAAAAAAGTTCGCTTCTTCAAAGGTAATACCTACAGCCGCAAACACAACAGCAAAACCTTCTCCTGTACCACGCACCTTTGCTTGTCGAGCAATTTGTGCTGCTAATTGCGCATGTGGTAACCCGGAGCCTGAAAACACCGGCAATTTTTGACCACGGACCAAAGTGTTTAAACCATCAATGGCACTAACACCTGTTTGAATAAACTCTGCAGGGTAATCACGAGCGGCAGGATTCAAAGGTTCACCGTTAATATCGCGGTATTCGTCAGGAATAATTTCTGCTCCACCATCTTTGGGTCTGCCCATTCCGTCAAATACTCGACCCAACATAGCAGGAGAAACGCCTAAACGAATACCATGACCTAGGAAACGAGCTTTAGCGTCAGATATTTTAAGTCCTTGAGAACTTTCAAATAACTGCACTAAGGCTTTATCACCATCAATAACTAAAACTTTACCACTACGAATTTCTCCGTTAGCTTGTTGAATTTCTACCAATTCATCATACTTAACGCCTTCAACTTCTTCCACCATCATTAGCGGGCCAACTACCTCGCGTATTGTTTTATAATCTTTACGCATCTAAGTCACCCTCCTCTGTTAATGCCGTGAATGCCTCATCTAAAGCCTTAAAAAGTGCGGCAAATTTATCTTTGCGTTCCGTCTCAGGAATATATTTTGCACGTCCGATCTGTTCGCGAATCGGCATTTCAATAAGTTTATCAAGATGTACATGTTGCTCTAAAGCCACAAGAGCTTTTTCGTACCAAGTAATAATTAATTTCAACATAGCATATTGTTTTTCCAGAGAAGTGTAAGTATCTACATCATCAAAAGAGTTTTGATGTAAGAAATCTTCACGAATAGAACGTGCACACTCCATGGTAATACGATCCTTGAAGCCCAAGGCATCTATACCAACCAAACGTACGATTTCTTCTAATTCCGCTTCTTCCTGCAAAATCCTCATGGTGTTGCTCAC
Organism: Acidaminococcaceae bacterium; assembly: GCA_029004715.1. Classification (GTDB taxonomy): domain Bacteria; phylum Bacillota; class Negativicutes; order Acidaminococcales; family Acidaminococcaceae; genus JAAYAE01. The sequence continues at coordinate 15,439 of JAQVYX010000004.1, forward strand.
AAGTGAGGACCAATCAGGAGCAACAGAAGCATTATAGTAAGCTCTTAAGCGATCAGAATACAAGGAATAGCTTTGTAACCAATCAATAGCAGGGAAATGACGGCGGTAAGCAAGGGAAGCAGACAAACACCAAAATACTTTAACAATACGTAAGGTAGCCTGAGATACCGGTTCAGAGATATCACCACCTGGGGGAGAAACTGCCCCAATGGCTGATACAGCACCTATTCTTCCGTCACTGCCAATACAAGTTACAATACCGGCCCGTTCATAAAATTCTGCTAAACGAGAAGCTAAATAAGCAGGATAACCTTCTTCACCTGGCATTTCTTCCAAACGAGAAGACATTTCCCTCAAGGCCTCTGCCCAACGTGAGGTAGAATCAGCCATAATAGCAACCTTATAACCCATATCACGGAAATATTCCGCAATAGTAATTCCTGTATAAATAGATGCTTCACGTGCTGCCACAGGCATATCAGAAGTATTAGCAATAAGTACCGTTCGTTTCATTAGAGGTAAGCCGGTACGAGGATCTTTCAGTGCCGGAAACTCCATCAAAACATCAGTCATCTCATTACCACGTTCACCACAACCTACATAAACTATAATATCCGCATCAGCCCACTTTGCTAACTGATGTTGAATAACGGTTTTACCTGAACCAAACGGACCAGGAACAGCAGCAACACCACCCTTAGCAATAGGGAACAAGGTATCAATAACACGCTGCCCTGTAATCATAGGCTCTTCCGGAGCTAATTTTTCCAAATAAGGACGACTCCTACGTACTGGCCAGATTTGCAACATAGGATATTCTGCTATCTTGCCTTCTTCATCTCTAATTTTGTAGATAATATCTGTAATTGTTGCCTCACCGGCAAAAACCCATTCTACAGTACCCTTAACATCAGCTGGGAGCATAATTTTATGCAATACTGCCGGTGTTTCTTGCACGGTGCCAATAATATCACCGCCAATAACTTTATCACCAACACCAACACTGGGGTCGAATTTCCATTTCTTTTCTCTATTCAACTTAGGTACTGAAATACCACGTGTAATACGATCGCCAAATTGCTCATAGATAACATCTAGAGGACGTTGAATACCATCAAAAATCCCCTCAATCAATCCAGGAGCTAATTCTACGGACAATGGAAAACCAGTAGACTCTACCGGTTCCCCCGGCCCAAGTCCAGCTGTTTCTTCATATACCTGAATGGAGGCCTTATCGCCTCTCAATTCAATTACTTCACCAATCAGATGCTTTTCGCTAACACGCACAACGTCGTACATTTGTACATCGGCCATACCTTCAGCTACAATCAGCGGGCCTGATACTTTTACAATAGTTCCACTCATCGGCTATTTCCCTACCCTTCCTTGAATAGAATATCTGCGCCAACTGCTTTTTCCACATTTGCTTTTAACTGCTTCATTCCTAATCCTAAAGAACCCGTGTCCGAAGGAATCGGAATGATTGCCGGAAATGTCGCAGTTGCATACATAGCAATAGCTTCTTGTACTTGTATTGCAGCTTTTTCAGTAATATAAATTACTGCATAATTGTTATCTGCCAGATAATGAATTCTACGTTCTATCTTTGCCGGCTGTTCTTCATAAAAAACATCTAAACCAATGGCTTTGAAAATCATTACCGAGCTCGGATCTCCAATTACTGCTATTTTTCTTTTTTTCATTCTTTTGCCCCCTATAATAACGAGTCAATGTCATCATCGGCTCCTACATAGTCTTATTTATGCATAAAGTTCAGGCAACTCAGCTTCAAAACCACCACGCTTTGCGCCGAAAATAACGCGAAGGGCTTTGGCCTCTGCTTCACGAGCCATAAGATATCCTATAATCGGTCCTAATGTGAAGGTATCCCATTTTACACCGCGTAAAACATTCATAAGTGCTGTTTCCATTTTGCGTTTTAAAACTGATGGATCCTTTGTAGAAACATATTCTTCAATAGTTTGAGAAATTACTTTACCATGCTTGCCATGATTTAATTTGGCACCCAACTGCTCAAACGGCGTTTCCATGGCCTCCAAAAACAAGCTATGTTCAATGTCTCCGCATTCTAAAAGTAAAGGTTTTAATTTATCAGCTTCCCAATGCAACAAACGTGAGCGAACAACACTCCTTGCGTTTTGAAAATCTGCCATGAGCCCAAAATACTCGCGTACAAAGCTATTATCATGTTTTTCGTCTAGAACAGTTTTGATGTGTTTAAACATTGCTCCATCAAGTTCTGCACTAAAGCGAAGAGGGTCAACATTGTGTTGTAATTCTACTTCTATCTTATCCATTGCCACTCTAAAAGCACTAGGCATATCACCGTAATATTTATTAGTAATAGCATCATGCAAAAAATCTAAGGGGAAAATACCTCCCTCAATTAAAACATCAGGAGCATCAACACCTAAAAGGCGTGCTTTTAATAAAGTCTTGATATTATGCACATCAACTTGTAATAAAAATAGACTAGTTAATTCCGGTGCCGGCGTTAATTCCCAAATTTTTTGTCTGGATATCTGCAATTGAGCTCGAATAACATAATCTATCTCTTGCGTGTTAATCTGCCCAGCCGACAAATTCCCGCCGTAGCCTGTTTCTAATAATAAAGCCAATGCTTCTGCCTCACTGGCTGCTTCTGAAATCCTTCTTATTTGTGACGCGTCTAACATTTTAGTGAACAATACACTTACTCGGCCTACTGCATATTCATAGCTTGCTTGAGGCATATTACTTCACCTCCGAGCCAAATAACATTTCCGCTACTTCCCGCTCAGATTTTATGCGGACTTCGCGTAAAATTGTAGCAAAAGAACCATCGAAATCGCTGTGTTCACCAATAAGCATAACGCCACCGGTAAATTTGGCCGGTTCGTCAGCCAAAGTAAGTTCGCCTTTTTTACCCTCCGCTATAAGAGCTGCGTTAAGTTTGGCAAGCATTGTTTCTTTATATTTCTCAACATCTGCTGCTGGCACGCATAATTTTTCTTTTCCTGTTTCACTAGCTGCTAAAACAGTTTTTGTTATAAGACTTTCCCACTTATCTTGTGGTAATTGCACAAGCTCTTTTTCTGCTTTTGCAAAAGCTTCTTCAATAACTTTCCGTTTACTATCCAAGGCATTCTTACGAGCTTCCAGCTCTGCAATTAATACTTGGCGACGGGCTGCTTCATCGGCATCAGCCACAGCTTGGCTATTGATTTCTTCCACCTTTGCCTTTGCAGCGTTAGTAATTTTAGCACCGGAGGCTGCTGCCTTTTTTTTGGCGGCTGCAAGCATAGTTGCAACTTCTTGAGCGGCTTCCTCACGTATTTTTAAAATAATCTTATTTGCTGCCACCGAATTTACCTCCCTGTTTATAATTTAACGCCATTAACCATAATGAAGGAAATCAACAATGCAAGCACTGCATAAGTTTCAACCATTGCAGTCAAGATAATGCCTTTACCTGTTTCTTCAGGACGTTTTGCTGAAAGATAAATAGCTGATGCTGCAACTTTACCTTGATAAATACCTGACATTAAACCACCAATGGCAATTGGCAAGGCTGCAAATAATAGTGACAACCCTTGATAGGTAGATAATTCTTTAATATTTCCATCAATTACTCCAATATTTAAAACAATAATAAACGCTATCAGTAAACCATAAATCCCCTGTGTACCAGGAAGTGCTTGCAAAACCAAAACATTACCAAATTTATCCGGATCTTCAGAAATAACCCCTGAACCTGCTTGACCGGCAATACCTACGCCTATAGCAGAACCCACGCCTGCAAAAGCTGCTGCAATTGCTGCTCCTGCAAAAGCAAGAGCTGTACCTAAAGTTAACATAATATAATTCCTCCCTTGAAACTGTTTTTTATTATTTTATTTAGTAACATCGACATATTTAGTGCGAATAGCTAAGGGTACAAAAGCCTTGCCACCAGCCTCGTAAAACTTACTGAAAAATTCAATGTACTGCAACCTACTAGTATGTACGAAAGAACCCAACACATTAATTAAAATGTTGAAAATATGCCCACCCACAAGTACGAATACGGCAATTACAACACCGGCAGGTCCTGTTTCCCACAGCATTTTAGCAATGGTGTTAATTACCATGGCAATAACTCCTGTCGCTAAACCTAGAGCGAAAAGTCTGGAATAACTCAGAAGATCACTTACATAACCACTTATGTTATAAAGTGAAAGAAGTCCTCCGAAAAATTTTGCAATAACATTCTTTTTCTCGCGGCCACCCGTAAGCACAATAGTACCGGCACCGACAATAGCCATATCTCTACCAATTTCTCCCGGCAAGAGAGCCATTAAAAATAACCCTGCAAATAGAACTAACCAAGATACCTCATCAAAAATCGCGGCCCAAACCTGTCCACGCTTAACAAGCAAGTATATTTTCATGCACATACCTGTAACCAAATGCAAGGCTCCCAGACCAAAACACAATGCCAACATCTTTAAGGGCTCTTTCATAGGTACAAACAACAATGGTCTCCATTCTAGGCCAAACCATCCACCAAACAAAATTCCCCACAAAACAGTAGAAACACCACCAAAAAGGATTACAGTAATTAGTTTTTCTGCAGAATCACGTGGTTTAAAGAGCTTAAGCACGGCATAAAGCAAAATAGTCAAAACAAGCCCATAGCCGGCATCTGAAAGCATCATACCAAAAAAAATGAAATGGAAAGGCGCCATCATGAAATCCGGATCCAAAGAACCTATTTTAGGTCGGGAATACAATTCTGTAACAAATTCATAGGGACGGGAAAATTTGCCGTTTTCCATTACCGAAGGTGGAATTTCTCCCTCTTCCGGCTCGACAAAATTTAAATCATACGCAGAAGTTACCTCTGCAACGGCCTTGGTAACAACTTCAGTTTTATCCGCTCTTACCCAGCCTTGTACAAAAAATGTCTTCTGCGTTTCTACTCCACTTAAAGCCATGCGCTCTTGTTTAGCAACCAATTGGTCATAGTAAAGGTATAACTCTTCTTTTCTATGAGCTATTTTTTTTACTTCTTCTTCCAAATTATCAGCTAATGATTCTTTCATTTTAGCCGCATCTGTTAAATCTGTTGCTATTTCTTTTGCTAATCCTACCCTTTTGGGAAAAACAACATCAGTAAAATCGTGGGCCTTAAGAAAATGTTTAACATCCGCACTAGCACTCTTATGGGCAAAGACAACAATTGCTCTGCCCTCCGGTACCTCTTCTAAAATAATTGCCTCTGCAGTCAACTCTTTGATTTCTTCTAGGAATTCATCTTTAGCCAATTCCGGCAAATAGCCGGCAAAATAGACCGTGGATGTAGTAGCAGCCAATTTTTCTAAAGGGATATCTAACCCCAACCAAGGCTTTAGTGCCCCTGCTTGGGCACGCATAGTTAAAGCTTCATTGCGTAAAGACCCTATTTTATCCTCCAATGTTGCTACTTGTTCTGCCAAATCCGCTGCTACAGGCGTATCTTGAAGAAATTTGTTATAAGCGACCGGCGTACGTGGTGTCAAAAAAGAACTTTTCCCTGCATGCATCGTGATAAACTTAATTGCACCATTTGTTTTTTCTGCCTCATTGCCGACATTTTCTGCGCCTGGAAGTGCCGCTTCGTCTGCTGACGGTATTAACATTACATTGCCATCTCGCTGTAAAGCCAAGAGAATCGAATCACGGTCTTCTTTAAGTGCATATAGTGTCGCTTTTTTCATTTGAACTAACATGCTAGACCACAACCTTTTCTACTATGTATGCTACTGCAGCTGCCAACTTTTCTCTGGCAACCTGCGCTTGGGCACGATCAGAACGCGCTCTCTCATCTACTAAGGCTCTGGCCTTTATTTTAGACTGAGCTTCTGCTGCAGCTATCTTTTCTTTAGCTGCTTTACGTGCTGCAGTCAACATAGCCTCAGCTGTTTTTGCAGCCTCGTCCTCAGTTTCTCGCAACATGTTTCTCGCCGTCAAATTTGCCTCATGCTTAGATGTTGTCGCTGCTTCTTCTGCAGCTTTTATTTCTTCCAACATAGACAATTTTCTCACCACCTTTTATCTTCATACATAATTAACAAATATCATATAAGCGCACAAAATACCGTTTTCACGTCACAGTGAAACCGGTATTTCGATGTTAATATTTGTGAAATTCCTTCTCTTAAGGCATATACAATCATTTTAGCGTTCCTCTCATACTGTCCTTGACGTATTTACGGCAATTCCCGGTGAGACCGCCTAGAATTTTTCTAGCTGCTCAATAAAATAACATATTACTAATTACACAAAAATCTGAAAACTCCTGCTTTTTTTCTGATTTTTTATTTTAAGTTGATTAGCTCAAAGGTACACTTGATATGTGGAAGCATGTAATTTGCTAGCCGGCTTCCTCTTTCTAAGTCTGCGGTAAAACAAATTTTCGTCTTTCCTTCACCATTCTTCTTAACCAAACTAGCTGTTTCTAAGATTTTAAGTGCATTTCTAGCCGTCTCTTCCGCCGGATCAATAACAACTACATCTTTACCCAAGGCATTTTCTATTTCGTTTTTTATAAAAGGATAATGTGTGCAAGATAAAATAAGCGTATCCACACCTTTAGTCTTCAATTTGTCTGTATATTCAATAACAGCCTCATTTAGCTCAGGTGAACCAAACTTTTCCCCCTCAATAAGGGGTACAAACTTGGGACAAGCTATGGGCAGAACTGATGCCTTGGCATCTATTGCTAAAACAGCCTTTTTATGAGCACCCGTTCCAATAGTAAACTCGGTAGCGAAAACCCCTATATTCTTCTTCTTACTGGCCGCTAAAACCAAACTAGCACCCTTGGACATTCCAACAAGATGAAATTTGTGCTTTTTTTTCAATGTATCAACGCCCAACACCGTAAGAGTATTACAAGCAACAACAACCAATTTAACTCTTTGCTCATCAAAAAAACATAACATCTGTTCCACAAAGGCACGCACTTCTTCTTCTTTTCTCGGTCCATAAGGAGTACGAGCTGTATCGCCCAAATAAATAAAATCCTCTGACGGCAACATTGTACGCAAACATTTCAAAACGCTTAGACCACCAACACCGGAATCTAAAACACCTATAGGCATATTCTCATTCAACATAATCTAACCCAGCTTTCTGCGTATTAGTTCATATGCTAAACACACTAATATTATACTATGAAATTGAAGAATCTTACATATTTAAGCAAAAAATATGCTAAACTATTTATTGTAGATATTAATAGGGGGCGATAACCCGTGACGGGGAAAAGTTTATCAAAAATAGCCTGGTTACGATTTTGGGCCAGAATGTTTGATTATTTTCTATTTGGCTTCATTTTTCTTGTTTTAGCATCCCATATTCCTAACTTTGAACAATATCCTGCAATTTTTTTCTTTGTGCAAATCCTTTTTCTCATTAGTTCTGAAGCTATGTTCATAGCCAAAACCGGTACTACTCCGGGGAAAAAGTTTTTAGGGATACACGTTGTGGGCAAAAATGTTCGTACGCTCTCTTTTAAAAAAGCTTGGTATCGGACTTTTTGGGCCTATGTTAAGGGTATTTGGTTAGGTCTGCCTGTTGTTATGTTCGTACCAGCTTGGTTTAGTAAAAAACGTTTCATACAAGATGGTACTACAATTTGGGATGAAGCAGCTCAAACAGAAATCATTTTGTCCCCCAGTAATTTTTTTCGCAAGGTAATGTTCGTGCTAGTATTTTTACTAATAATGTTCTTAATTGGCAATTATAGTTTATTGCAACAAGCCATGCAACAAGCAAAATAAAAGTTAAAGCCTCTGTAGATATATCTGCAGAGGCTTTAGCTTTTGTTATATAAAAAACAAAAGACAAATATATCTCTAATTATTATATATATTTAGACCATAAAGGATAAAGGCTAAGCAGCATAACAAGAAACAACACTAAATAATCAGCAAAACATAATCTTTGTGGCGTCATGTTTTGGTAAGTATTAGCACCAAAACCCTTTAGTTCCATGGAAAGCGCTAAGGTGTCTGATTTTGCTACTGCTCTCATGACTAATGGCTTTACAACTGCCAAATAAGAATAGAAGCGTTTGAATACATTACCACGATTAGAATAACCACGACAAGACTGAGCATCTAAAGTTGTTGCACTATCAGTTAGAAAATCCGGAACAAAACGCAAAGCAGTGGTCAACATAAAGGCATATTCACAGGGCAAATGAAATTTTTCAACTAAAGCCTGTGCAATATCTTGAATCTTTGTTGCTGCCAAAAGACATAAAAATGCAGTAGTCATAACAAACATACGCAAACCACCGGTTAATGATACACTTAAAGGAGAGCCAAATATAAGCTGCAGTAAAATCATCATTCCCGTAAATACTGTCAGTGCCCCAATAGCAGCCATAGTTAGGCGGTCATGTTTAATATATAGTAACAGCGCTAATTCTAAGACTAAAATTATAGCTACTGCAGGTACCGGCAAAAGGAATACCCACGTAGTTACTGCTAAAACTGTTATTAACTGAGTAAAGGCAGTTATTTTCATCGTTCACCACCTTCTTTAAGACACAATTTTTCGCAAAAATCTTCTACGGTAGGAGCAGAAATAATAAATGCCGCCGATAAGATAGCCATTATTGGTTGGGTTAAACCCCATTCTTTAAGATCTCTGACCCCATTATAAAGGTCTTGCGTTGTCCCATCAAAAACCAAATTACCATCGTTTAAGACTATTGCTCTCTTAGCATACTGCCTAGCAATATTCATATCATGTGTAATAAGGATAATAGTAATTCTTTTCTCTTTGTTAAGTTTTTGCAAATAATCCATCATATTATCTTTTTCTTGTTCATCTTGTCCATTAGTTATTTCATCCAAAATTAAGGTGCGTGGATTAAGTGCCAAGGCTGCGGCGACACCCAGCCTGCGTTTTTGTCCAAACGACAGTGTGCGCGGGTAAGCATCTGCCAAATTTTCTAACCCCATAGCCTGCAAAGCAGCTTGTACTTGCTCTTTAATAGCAGTTTCAGAAAGTTTTTTGCACCTAGGACCATAAGCCACTTCAGCAAAAACTGTATCTTCCAAAATTTGCAAATCAGGGTTTTGAAAAACATAACCTACTTGATGGGCCAAATCTGCCGGCTCAAGCTTTTCAATATTATCTCCATCCACAAAGATATCTCCGCTGCGTGGGTGCACTAGTGCCATAAATAGACGACTTAAAGTGGTTTTACCACTACCATTGTGACCCAACAAGGCCACGAATTCACCATCTTCTATTTTACATGTTATGTCGTTAATAACAGGTTCACCACGATGATAGGCGAAATTAACTGCTTTTGCTTCAATCACCCTAGAGCACCTCCCACAAATTTTTCCTTTAATTCTTCAAGTGCCTCTGCTTCCTTACGCCACGCTCTCAAAGATATACCAAAACGTTGTTCTAAATTAAGTTTTACTTGCCATAACTCTGGCAGGTTACGCCTAAGTTCAGGTATTGCATAGGTCATTGCTGCTGCTTCTTCAAAAAATCCTTGCGCCGCTACGCGGCCTTTATTCATGACAATCATATCTGTAACATAGGGCAGCAAAAAGTTGATATTATGTTCTACAACTACCACTGTCATATTGTACTCTTTATAAATTTTGTACAACAATTTATAAAGTGCGTTAGCACCATCTGGATCCATGGCTGAAACCGGTTCATCCAAAACCAATACCTCTGGATGCACCGCTAATACAGACGCTAAAAGCAAACGCTGCCTTTGTCCGCCTGACAATTCATCTAATTGATAATTCTCACGTCCTGGCAAGCCAACGTCCATCAAAACTTGCTTTGTCCGCGCTTCTACTTCCTCAGCGGCAAACCCATGATTAAGTAAGCTAAACGCTATTTCTTCCCCCGCCGTAAGAGAAACCAACTGGCTTTCGTAATCGTCCAGCATAAGTCCTATACGCATAGCTAAATCGGATACACGCTTGCCTTTTGTCGTTACCCCCAACACTTCAACATCGCCGGCATAACGTCCTCCATAATAATACGGAATTATACCAGCCATAGCTTTGCACAAAGTTGTTTTTCCCGCTCCGCTAGGTCCGGAAATGATAGTAAAAGAACCTTTGCGAACATCTAAGTTAATATTATGTAAAATTATGTCGCTGTTAATATACCCATAATGAAAATTCGTAAACTTAATCGCTGTTTCATTCATGTCTTTTGCCCTCCTGCATAAAAAACAATTTTTGCACCGGAGCAAAAAGTGCCTGTGTAATTACACCATTTAACCCCCCTACAACCATAACTACAGGAAGCATAGCATTAGTCCATACATTTAAAGGTAAATTTAAAATTATTTTTAGAATAAAAGTAAAAACTCCGCCACTAACAACAGTAGCAAAAAAACCGGTAATAAAAGGCCGAAACCTAAAATCGCGCAATCCCATATAAAACATAGCCTTAACTAAAATTGCAGCAGTCAAAGCACCACAAATTTCACTAGCCACATTCCCCAATGGAAACGCTGATTTTGACGACGGAACTATGGTCAATCCTGCTATAAACCCAATCCCCAAAGCACGTGAAAGACTGGGATTGGTCAGGCCGATTGTAATAGAATACATAGCAATAGTCCAATTAGGTGTTACTCCTCCAATATTGGGACTAATGGTATGCAAAATAACGCCAATAGCCAGCAACAATGCCGTTACTGCCACCCAGCGGTGGCTATCTTTAGCTGCCGGTAGCTCTATAAATTCAGGTTGTTCATTATCCATATCCATTTCTGCTCCTTATCGTAAAAAATTAGACTTATAGTTAGAAGTTTAAAAGCTAAAAGGCAATGTGTCAATATTATTTTGCTTTTCCGCCTTTTTATACTATAATAAGCATAGGAAAGCAGTATGATATAATTTGGTCGAATACACCATATAGAAGGAAGGTATTATTGTGAAAATTTCTACCAAAGGTCGCTATGCATTGCGTCTCATGTTAGACTTAGCGGTTAATTGTACCGGTGATTATATTACTATTAAAAATATTGCCAAACGTCAAGAAATTTCCGAAAAATATTTAGAACAGATTATCACCCAACTCAACAAAGCCGGTTTTGTAAAAAGTGCACGAGGCGCTCAAGGTGGTTACATGCTTGCCAAGCCCCCGGAAGAATACACCGTAGGAGAAATTTTACGCACCATGGAAGGCAATTTAGCTCCTGCCCCTTGTGTAGGTGACATGCAGTGCCTTAGAGCAAACGAGTGCGTAACTTTAGAAATCTGGCAGCAACTGCAAACCGCCATTAATAGCGTAATAGATAATATAACGCTGGCAGATTTAGTAACAAGGCAAAAAGAAAAAACACCCTTAGATTATAGTATTTAAAAATACTGTCAAGCAAAAAAAAAGCTTGACAGTATTTTTTTTTGATAGTACAATTATTTTAAGTTAATTCATAGTAATGCTATATGAATATAGTGAAAGGTGATAAAGATGACACTTCTAACAGTTAATAAACGATGTTGACACTAATTAGTAAGCAAAAATCCTAAAATATTTCTGACCCCCAAAAAAAATATAACTGAAAAGAGGAAATCATTATGAGAAAAATAGTAAATAGTTTAATTGAGTTAATTGGAAATACCCCATTACTTCGCCTAAATAACTTTGACAAAGAATATGCTCCTAATGCTAACATAATTGCCAAACTAGAATATTTTAATCCTGCCGGCAGTGTAAAAGATAGAATTGGCAAAGCTCTTATTGAAGATGCCGAAGCCAAAGGCCTTCTAAAACCAGGCTCAACAATTATTGAACCAACAAGTGGTAACACAGGCATAGGTCTTGCATCCGTAGCAGCCGCCAAAGGTTACCGTGCTATTTTAACTATGCCGGAAACTATGAGTGTAGAAAGACGCAATCTACTTAAAGCCTACGGAGCCAAAGTTGTTTTAACAGACGGCACTAAAGGCATGAAAGGTGCCATTGACAAAGCTGAAGAACTTGCAAAAAAAACTCCTAACTCCTTTATTCCGGGTCAATTTGTTAATGAAGCTAATCCTAAAGCCCATTTTGCTACTACCGGTCCTGAAATTTGGGCTGACACTGAAGGCAACGTAGATATTTTTGTGGCAGGCGTAGGCACTGGTGGTACAATAACCGGCGTAGGCAAATTCTTGAAAACTAAAAACCCCAATGTTAAAATCATTGCTGTTGAACCGGCTTCCTCTCCTGTTCTTTCCGGTGGAACCAGCGGTCCTCATAAAATTCAGGGAATAGGTGCTGGTTTTATTCCTAAAATTCTTGATACTACAGTTTATGATGAAATTTTGCCAATCGAAAACGAAGATGCTTTTGCCACTGTTAAAGCCTTAGCTAAAACAGAAGGTATATTAGTTGGTATTTCCAGTGGAGCTGCAATATTTGCTGCTACTGAAATAGCTAACCGTCCTGAAAATCATGGAAAAAACATTGTAGTATTATTACCCGATACCGGTGATCGCTATCTCTCTACGCCGGGCTTTGTAGATTAACAATACAGATTTTATATAAACAAGGGCAGTGCTCACAATAGTAGCACTGCCTTTGTTTTTTTACCAAAACTAAAATAAGACAATAGAAAAACATGATTTATTTTAAAACAGACATTGCAACAAAACTTCTGTTGTACTATAATCTAACCCATGGGGACGTAGCTCAGCTGGGAGAGCGTTCGGTTCGCATCCGAGAGGTCGAGAGTTCAATCCTCTTCGTCTCCACCATATTAAAACAAAAGAGTACAAGAAAAAATGATTTTTATTTAAAGCAACGAAGGATTCTGTCATACGACAGAATCCTTCGTTTTTTACAATTTATACAAATTTAAACACAACTGCTTATCTGGTATTAGCTACTTTACTATAGGCTTTAACCTTATTTCTGCCTGAAGTTTTAGCTTGATAAAGGGCAAAATCCGCAGTTTTTACAAGTTCCTCCGCATTTATATCGGCCGAAGGAATCATCGAATTTAGACCTACACTAATAGTAACATAGGGATAAGAATTTTCTTTACCTGACGGTATTTTTAAGTTGGCAACAGCATTGCATATATCTTCCCCAACTTTTATAGCTTCATCTATCGAAGTATTTGACATTACTACTACGAACTCTTCTCCTCCGTATCTCGCCGCAAAATTACCTAAGCTGCTTAGTTGACCAATAATAGTAGCTGCTATATGTCGTAAGCACTCATCACCTGCTTGATGTCCATAAGAATCATTATAATCTTTAAAAAAATCAACATCTATTAAAACCAACGAAACCGCTATTTGTTCTCGCAAACAATGTCTCCATTCTTTATCTAACAACTCATCAAAGGAGCGTCTATTTGCTATGCCTGTAAGCCAATCCAAAGCAGAAAAAAGTGTAAGTTGCTTATTAGCCTTTTCCAAAGCCTCTGTACGATTTTTCAACTGCCTTTTTAAGATTCCAACTAGTAAAATCATAGAAATAGTCGCTATACAAATAACGACCATCTTATAGAGATTTTCCTGTGTATACGTCATCAAGTTTCCCCGTATAGAAAAAAAATAACCACAATACAAAATAGTCAAAAACCCACTAACGCTACCACACACAAAACCCCCTACGAAAGTAGCCAACACAATAGCAACAAAACAAACAACAGCCGGATTCGGAACCTTTAAAGAAATGTTAATTATAATCGCTAATATAGTTATGAGTAAACTTATTGCAAAACAATTTTTTTGTATGTAATCGTATTTAACTTTAACTGAACGCCTAGACACACTTTAGTTCCTCCTTCTATATAAATCATCCCGTTTAAAAGATGCGGTCCTCTTTTGTAATAACTACACGTTACCCTAATTTAAGTACTTATTGGAAACATTATGTACAAATGTCTATCCCAATAATTATACTGCAATTAATATAATAATTAAACAATATAATTAATAAGTTTATAAATGTTTTATTTTTTCCCTAACATTGTATCATGTCGTTTATTTTTTACACTGACACAAATACTTCCTAATAATTTGTTTGACAATTAAAATGACCAGTCGTATAATAGACAAAAGAAGTAAGTTTATAACAACAAAAAACAAAGGAGTTGAATTTTATGAACAATTTTCAATTTGTAAATCCTACAAAAATTATCTTCGGTAAAGACGAAATTGTAAAATTAACGAAAGAAATCCCTTCCGGCAGTAAAGTTTTATTAATTTATGGTGGCGGCAGTATTAAGAAATTTGGTTTGTTAGACAAAGTTAAAAACACCTTAAAAGAATATAATCTCGGTGAATTTGGCGGTATTGAACCCAATCCAACATACGAGACATTGATGAAAGCGGTTGACTTCATTCGCAAGGAAAAATATGATTTTCTGCTAGCAATTGGTGGTGGTTCCGTTATTGATGGTACTAAATTCATAGCTGCTGCTGTACCCTTCACCAACGATGATCCTTGGAAACTTATTGTTGAACAACTACCAATTAAAAACGCCTTGCCTTTCGGTACGGTACTAACCCTACCGGCAACCGGTTCGGAAATGAATAATGGCGCTGTGGTAACTAGAAAAGCTATAAATGCCAAATTACCTTTTAGAAATCCAGCCCTATTTCCTAAATTTTCGATCCTTGACCCGGTTTATACATATACTTTACCTAAAAAACAAATCGCTAATGGCGTTGTTGATGCCTTTATTCACGTTATGGAACAATATATGACCTACCCTGTTGCCGGCATGGTACAGGATCGTTTTGCAGAAGGATTGCTGTTAACTTTAATTGAAGAAGGGCCTAAGGCTTTAGAAACTCCGGAAGACTATAATGTTCGCGCCAATATTATGTGGGCAGCGACCTTAGCATTAAACGGCCTAATTGGTAGCGGAGTCCCACAAGATTGGTCAACACATATGATTGGGCATGAAATCACGGCTTTATATGGCTTGGATCATGCACAAACCTTAGCCATTGTTTTCCCCTCCATGCTGAAGATTATGCAAAAAGATAAAGCTGAAAAAATTCTTCAGTATAGCGATAGGATTTGGAATATACCCAAGAATATATCCGATGCAGATAGAATTGCCCTGGCTATTACAAAAACTCAGGACTTCTTTGAAACCATGGGTGTCAAAACACGTTTTTCTGATTATGGCTTAGGTCAGGAAGTTATAGAAAAAATTGTAGCAGGTCTAAAAGCACATAACATGGTTAAGCTGGGCGAACGCGGTGCAGTAACACCGGAAGTCGCCGGCAAAGTATTGGCATTGAGCTTATAAAAGGAGCTTTTATTATGGAAAAGAATTTAAAAGAAAAAAATACTAACTTGGATATTTTATTTAATCCTGTAACAATAGGTAAGCTAAAATTAGCTAATCGAATTGTCATGGCTCCTATGACTAGAGGGTTTTCGCCTAACGGTGTTCCCGGTGATAACGTGGCCGCGTATTACCAACGTCGTGCTGAAAATCAAGTTGGCCTAATTATTACCGAAGGCACTTTAATAAATCACCCTGCCGCCGCTGAAGGTTTGGGACGCCCCAATTTTCATGGCGAGGCTGCACTAAATGGTTGGTCCCAGGTGGTGAAGTGTGTTCACCAAGCAGGTGGCAAAATAATGCCTCAATTATGGCATGTTGGCACTGCGCGCAAAACTAATGCCAGCAATCCTAATCCTGAAACTTTACCCATTGGTCCTTCCGGCCTTGATGTCGTGACCGGAGAAAAAGTAAATAAACCTATGGACATCGAAGAAATCGAAGAAATCATTCAAGCATTCGCTACTGCAGCCCTTGCTGCAAAAAAACTGGGCTTCGATGGTATTGAAATTCATGGTGCACATGGTTACTTAATTGATCAGTTCTTTTGGGAAAAAACAAACCAGCGCCACGATAAATATGGTGGTAATATGAAGGCTCGTTCTCAGTTTGCTGTGGAAATAATAAAAGCATGTCGTAGTGCCGTAGGGTCTGATTTTCCTATAGTATTTCGTTATTCTCAATGGAAAATGGGAAGTTACCAAGCAAAATTAACAAATACCCCTGAAGAATTAGCCGTTTTTCTAGAACCCCTAGTAGAAGCAGGTGTGGATATTTTTCATTGCTCAACTCGCCGCTATTGGAAACCCGAATTTGATGGTTCTACATTAAACTTGGCCGGGTGGACTAAAAAAATAACAGGCAAACCAACTATCACTGTTGGTTCCGTTGGTCTTGACACTAACTTTATAGATTTCTTTACTCAAGGAAAAGGTGCCAAAACGACTAGTTTACTCCCCCTTATTGAGAGATTAGAAAATAAAGAGTTTGACTTAGTGGCCGTTGGAAGAGCTTTACTTGCAGACCCTGCTTGGGTCGTTAAAATACGTGAAAATAGGAGTAATGAACTTATTCCCTTTGAACCCGGTGCAGAAAAAACATTATCTTAACATTAAGCCACCTCAGCAACAAAAGCTCAATGCGTTACTAAAATATGAGGAGATTATAAATGTCTAGGAAAAAAAGTGCAGACTTAGAAAAAACAAAACAAGACTTATTAGAAGTTGGCCTCGCTCTATTTGAACGCAAGGGCTTTAATGCTACAGGTATCCAAGAAATTGCTACTTCTGCCGGTATTCCTAAGGGCTCCTTCTATAACTATTTCGCCAGCAAAGACGATTTTGGCGTAGCCGTGATAAATTACTATACCGAATTTAATACGAAAATTTGGCAAGACCTGCTAAGCGAAAAAAACAAAGAAGACCCCTATGAGGCTCTGAGTAATGCTTTTTTATCTATTGCGGATAAATATGGTTGTGCCGAGGTGAAAAAAGGCTGCCTACTGGGTAATCTAGCAGCAGAAATCAGCGATGCCAGCGAAAAATGCCGACTCGCATTACTGTCTTCTGTAAGCCTCTACAAAACCATCTTGGCTGAAAGAATACTAATGGGGCAAAAAATCGGTAAAGTTAGGACTGATTTATCCTCCCAACTCTTAGCAGATTTCGTTTGGGATTGCTGGCAAGGGAGCTTACTCCGTATGAAAATCGAAAAGTCCATTGTGCCCATCAACAATAATTTGGAACTGCTTTTTAAACATTTTTTATTGCCCTAAAAATAACTTTAACAAAGGGAGGTATAGCAGCATTTTATTTGCTGTTATACCTCCCTTTTACTTTCTTTGCCATAATGATAGCTTTAAAAATTATTTAGATTTTTCAACTATATTAAGCTCTTTGCTATAATCTTTATTTAAGGCCGCATTTTGAAAAGCCATACTACTTGGCAAAATCATTTTGAACTCGCGCACACGGGCAACTTGCACTTTCCCCGTTCTGATTGCTCCGCTCAAAATATGTCCTCCGCTTTTACGGTCAGCCGAAATAAAATGCAAATGATACCCTGTTACATTAATCCCTTGAATATAGTCCGGACACCAAAAGCCTACAATCGTTCCTTTAGTATTTTGAATATCAAACACAGATTGTGTCTTGGCGGCCTCCATTAATGATGGATAGGGTTGCTCTTTTGCCGGAATACTGCGAGTTTTTCCTGTAAAAGTACCATCAATACGAATAGCATAAATATAATTTTTATCTTCAATAATAGCATCTAATTGTTTTTCTAATTCAGAAAAATTTCGTGCCCAGGCAATTTCTCCCACCTTATCTGCTTTAAAATTTATAACGTTAGCAAAAGGTGTTTCCATTTCCGCCTTTAAAAGCTCGATTTTTCCTGTAGATTTTACTTGATAAAATTTTCCATCAACAACAACCATTTCACCATCTAAACCGTTTAGCGTTCCAATTCCAAAATCACCCTGTTCCTGCAAAGTTTTTATTGTAACATCGCCGTCATAAACCCCCTGCATTAAAGCATTTATGGTTGAAACTTGATACATAGAATTCAGATTTTTTGCACTAGCTGAAACTGTAAATAAAATGAATACGATAATAAAAAGGACACTTCGTTTAAATATTTTAACCATACGTTCACCTCTAATTTTCTGA
Organism: Acidaminococcaceae bacterium; assembly: GCA_029004715.1. GTDB lineage: Bacteria > Bacillota > Negativicutes > Acidaminococcales > Acidaminococcaceae > JAAYAE01. The sequence goes on from JAQVYX010000004.1 coordinate 33,430, forward strand.
TTTATTTAATTACACGAGCAAATTCTACATATAAACTAATTCTATGCTTTTGCAAAAATACCTTTTATATTTAAGTGGTTAGTTTTTGACAAAAATTGCAATAATTGTCCCTTTTAGTTAGATGTTTTTGTTGTTATAATTAATGACAGTAGTTAAAAGAAATGAGGTTATATTATGAATAATACAATGTATAAAGCTCTAACTATAGCCGGCTCTGATACTAGTGGCGGTGCGGGAATGGAAGCAGATTTAAAAACCATGGAAGAATTAGGAGTATATGGAATGGTAGCATTGACAGTTATTGTAGCACAAAATCCGCAAAATAACTGGTCCCATGATATTTTTCCTATTTCCCTCGATGTTATTGAAAAACAGTTAAATACTGTTTTAGATGGTATAGGCGTAGACGCTATGAAAACCGGTATGTTAGGCAGTTCTGATTTAGTAGAATTAGTTGCTAAAACTGTTGATAAATATCACTTGAAAAACGTAGTAATAGACCCCGTTATGGTCTGCAAAGGCGTGGACGCCATTATGGTTCCTGAAGCCGCAGCAGCCACTAAAGAGCTTTTAGTAAGTCGTGCTGATGTTGTTACGCCAAATCTTTTGGAAGCTGCTTATTTGACTGATATGCCAACTGTCGCTACCTTGGAAGATATGAAAGAAGCAGCCGGCCGCATCGTTGAAATGGGCGCAAAATTCGTTGTAATAAAAGCAGGAGAACGCTTGCCCGGTGATAATGCTGTAGATGTTCTTTATGATGGCAAAGAGTTTAGCGTCAGCACCGCTCCCAAAATCCCAGGAGCTTTCAACAATGGTGCCGGTTGTACCTTTTCAGCTGCGATTACATCTTGTCTAGCAAAAGGCATGAGCATGCCTGAAACCATGGCGTTAACCAAAAAATTTATGACAGAAGCGCTAAAAGGTTCCTTTAGAATCAACAAATGGGCAGGAGCAACAAAACATATCGCTTATCGCGAAACACTAAATAAATAAAACTATCAAAACAGAAACGCAATACATAAAATCATATCTAAGCAATACAAAAGACGTCCGCTAAATGTTAAAGAAATAACATTGTGCGGACGTCTTTTTATAAAACATATAATTTATTTGGATTTTAAGGGTGGAATTGGCGGAATATGCTGTAATTTGCAAATATCTTCCGGTTTCAATTTAAAAACATCATGAACGTTTATATCTTCAGTGGATCTCCAAGAATAACAACAAGTGTCACAAACATATACTTCCCAAACATCTCCTACCGGAGATTTAGTCATTACTCTTACTGTATCAGAATCACAACGTGGACATTTCATATGTATTACCTCCTCTTTTTATATTATTATTTGGCACTAGCCGCCATTAAGTTTTTTATAATTTCTTCCCATTTAGGAGTTTCAGGAGATGGCTTTAACAACTCTACAGAACGCGGATTTGGTTCCGGTGCTACAGGTGTTGTTGCATCAATAATTAACTTATCATGCATACCGGCAGGATTGGAGGATGGATCCAAAGGCATACCGGCACAGTTTTGAATAACAGTAACATCCTTACTAGGTTTAACCCTAGTTGTTAGAGCCCACATTACTTGGTCTAAATCAAACGGATCTACAAACTCATCAACCAAGATAATAATCTTGGCATAAGCTGTACCGTGGGTCGTACATAACATACGGAAAGCTGCTGATTTAGCAAAACCACCATAACGAGATTTCACAGAAATAATTTCTCCAATACCATGAGTATACATAGAATTAACAGCCTGTACTTCAGGAATAGTTTCTTTTAGTTGTTTATACATAGGAACAGAAGTGTTTAGTGCCATCAAATAATCTATCTCTGTCCATGGCATACCTAAATACAAGTTTTCAAATATAGGATTATTACGATGCGTAATTCTAGTAATTTTTATTTCGCACTGTAATCTAGCTCCGGAATATGACCCGGGAAATTCACCAAATGGACCTTCACAGGTGCGAACACGCGGCATAATATAACCTTCCAAAACAACTTCAGCGTGTGCAGGAACATATAGGTTGTCAGCAGTATCAGCCTTAGTAATTTCCGTTGGCACTCCATCTTGCAACGCTCCCACAAATTCATATTCATTTTGAATATATGATACAGGCGTTGAGGCCATAAAAGTTACTAACGGAGCATTGCCTAAAGCAATAGCTATAGGTAAGGGTTCATTAACTGCCTCTGCTTTTGCTAATTGAATGGCAATATCATGAAACGGCAAAGCTTGAATACCTACACGGTCCACATCTTTAACTTGAATACGATAAGTACCAACATTAAGTTTATTGGAATCATTAGGGAATTCAGGATCGGCAGTTATTACTGATGCCTTAGATAAGAAAAAGCCACCATCTTGGTCATTAATTCTATATAGCGGAAGCACTTCAAAAAGATTAATATTTTCGGTAATAGTATTTTCTTTGCACGCTGCTTTTTCACGCGGAACAACAACCGGTGGTACCGGAAATTTATCCCAACGGCGATTTAATTCAAAAAATTGTTCTTTAATAGTTGCATCTTTAGGCATGCCAAGCATTAAAGCATGATTTTGCCAAGACCCATGTACATTAGTAACTACTGAGTATTTATAACCTTTAACCTTTTCAAATAAAACAGCTGGCTTACTCTTCATATTTGCACAGGCCCGGCCTGCCGCCCCAATAGATGGTTCAGGATTAACTTCTTCTTTAATTTTTACCAATTGACCTTCTTTTTCAAGTGTAGCAAGAAATTCTCGTAAATCTTTGTACGCTTTTGCCATATAAATTACCTCCTTATGCGTTCCACTATTTTTGTGAAACTTTACATTTACATGATAAAATCTTTTTATGTACATAGCAATTCGATTACCTCTTCCATTAATTCGCAAAAGGAAATTCCAAAAAGGCAACTGTGACATTCCCTATTGGAATAGCACTATTATGATAAAAAATGTAGAATAATACTATAATATATGTATGATGTGATAAGTAGGAATTGTTTTTTAGGAAAGGAGGCCGTTGATATGAATATCAATCAAATACGCTACTTCCTTGCCATTGCAAAAACCGGTAATTTTTCTAATGCAGCGTTTGACTGTTATATATCTCAATCCTCTATTTCCAAACAAATCAAAGCCTTGGAAGATGAATTAGGAGTTAGTCTCTTCACCAGAGAACATTCTAAAGTTAGATTAACTAATGCCGGAAAAACTTTTAATAAATATGCCCAAGCCTATTTTGAATATTACCAAGATATGTTAGTATCACTAGAATATTACCAAAACTGCAAGCAGGCAATTATCAGATTAGGGTCCATTCCTATTGTATCTTCTTATGGCATTGCCAATAAAATTGCTCTTTTTACCAAACAGTTCTCTAATAACAATATATGCATTGACATGTATGAAAATACGCAATTTGATGTTGTGAATGCTATAAAAAATGATGTTGTTGATTTAGCTTTTTTGCGCTTAGAATTTCTGGAAAACATTGAGCTCTATGACATTAGCATCTTTGCCCAAGATAGCATGGTACTCGTTTGTCATAAAGATAATGAACTTGCGGCTAAACCGGCAGCTTCATTACAGGAAGTTGCTAACTATCCTTTAATGCTGCTAGATCCACATTCCTCCATTAATCTTATAATTCATAATGAATTTGACAAACTTAATTTGCCTTTAAAAATACAGTGTGTAACTACCAGACATAAAATTTTAATGGAAATACTTTCTACTAACTCTGCCATTACGCTGCTTCCTGAAAATCTCGTAGACTTAACACTCTTCCCCAATCTTAAAATTATTCCTTTAAAAAACCCTATATATAGTAAAGTAGCTTTAGTGAAATTAAAAACTAAAAAATTAAACAAAATATCTAACAATTTTTGGAAATACTGGCAGGAACAATGCACTCCAAATAAAACATAGAAATGGACTAATGATAAGGGCAAAAAAATGGCCTTCATTTTACATAATGAAACTGTTATAGAATTAGTAGAAGAATAAAAAAATCCGTCGCTGTTAAAAGCGACGGATTTTTTTAATTATGGAGAAATAAGAATTTTTCTAAAAGTAAAGTTTTTGAATCAATAGCCATTTTTCAATTTCAACAATAATTGCCTCAAAATTGGTTTGCAGTTTTTCTATATCTTCCGTAGTTGCATTGTCCAAGTGCAACCCTACTGAAACTACAACATTAACGTTAAATTTGCTTGCCAAGCGTAAAGCTGCTGCTCGAGCCAAAAGATCATCTTTATGGCCCAAAACGCAAAGCACAGAAACAGACGCCGAAACCACATCTTTATTTTGCAAACTTGGCCGTGGGGATGCCAGCCCCATTGCTCCTATGTGTGACTTTTCCCCACCGCCAATAATAACAGCAACATCAATTCCGCAAAGGATAACTGTAGCTGAAATTTTATATACATCCATGCCTTTAACAAATTGCTGTGTTTCCATCTCAATCAATGCCTTTCCACGCTATAAACTTCTCATAATCAATACCAAACTGCATTAAAACCTTACCAATAATATGATTGATTTGTTTTTCTACAGAATTAGAACCATTATAAAAAGTCAACATGGGAGGCACGACTATACAACCATTGTCTGCTGCTTCCTTTATGTTTCTCAAATGGATGCGACTTAGCGGCATTTCCCTGGGAACAATAACTACTTTTCTGCTTTCCTTAAGACAAACATCTACCGCTCGTAAAAGTAAATTTGCAGCAAACCCCGAAGCAATTCCGGACACTGTTTTCATGCTGCAAGGAATGACTATGATGCCATCTGTTTTAAAAGAACCACTGGAAATACTTGCAGCCATATTTTTATTACTATGGTTATAATCAGCTAGTGCTATAACGTCCTCGAGTGTTATATCTGTTTCACACGCAAAATTTTTAACAGCACCTTCTGTAACTACAAGATGTACTTCAATATCAGGTATTTGCTTTAATACTTTTAACATCTGATATCCCATAACAACTCCACTGGCGCCGGATATTCCTACTATAAGACGCATAAGGCAGCTCCTTTTGATTTATCCAAATCACATTTTTTAAATACTCACCACAAACCGCAGAACTTCCACCAAGGAACCTCTATCGCTACAGTCACGATATAAATAACGATAATGAACGGAACCCCAAACCTAATACACTCTTTCTGCGAATACATGCCATTGTCATCTCCTAGGCCAACCAACATATTCAAATGTTGGAAAGGCAACACATAATGCGCTGCAACAGCCGTATAAGCAAGTAACGCCGGAACTAACGGATTAATATCCATGGAACTAGTAAACGCAATCATGGCTGGAATAACAATCCCCATTACCGCGATAACACTGCCCAATAACATATGTATAATAATTGCTACGGTTGTAATAAAAGCCGCTAAAATATACGGATTAGTTGGCACTGCAGCAGGAAGAATTGTTGTTGCAATCCAAGCATTCATTCCGGTCGCGCCACCAACACGGCCTATTGCTACTGCCGCTGTCAAAAACACTAAAACATGCACCGGCACTCCGTTCCAACTTGCAGGCGTTAAAATTTTCCCCACAATCGGCATCGCCATCATCATAGCAATAAAAACCGTAACCCAACCAATATCTATACCATGGATAGTGTCAGTCATCCACAGAATTATCGCCAATATAATCCAAAAAGCAGTTCTTTTTTCTTTACCTGTCATAGGTCCCAACTCTATAAGTTTTTTCTTCATATCTTCTTTATCAACATGTACTTCTTGAGATGGCTTAAACAACATCAGAATCATAAAACAAGCAAGTACACTTGCTACTATAGACGGAGGCCCCATTAATTTGAACCAGCCCATCCAACCCAAAACTTGTCCTGAAGATTGAATTGCTAACGGACTAATCGTAGCATCACCTGTTAAGAAAATAAGCGAAACCGGAACTGAAGATGCAAATACTGTAAATCCAATCTTAATAGCATCTTCTTTGGGAATATTTGCGCTTTTGATCACAACCGCCATAACTGACATAATAATAAATGCACGCGGCCATGGATGTGGAATTAATAAGCTTAGTACGAAAGTTAGAATAAAAATACCAATAATAATACTCTTAAATGAAGAAACATACTTTATTATGTACTTGTATGCTATTCGTTCTCCAAGTCCTGATTCTTTAACCGCCCCAGCTATCATAAAAGCACCTATAATCAACCACATCATAGAGGCAGACCACACGCTAAATATTAGTGTAGATTTTGCCACCCCAAAAACTGTTAGTAACACCAAATACAAACCTGAAGTATAACCTGGTTGCGCAATTTGAAATGCCCAAAAAATAATCGTCATAAAGGAAAAGGCCATACATAATTGTCCAGGTCTCGCCAATCCAGGAAGATTAATATTTGCAACTAGCAGTGCAACTATAATGCCCAAGATGAAACCTATTTTGGGTTTGTTTTTTCCCATTTGAACTAACCTCCTCGTCATTTACTAAAAGAATGTTCGCACGTTCTCTACTTATCCTTGTTCTACCCTCTTTTCTCCAGCAAACAATTTGCATAGTAACTTTTTATCCCTAATTCATATTATGATGATTGCTAAAAAGTTGCAATTCAGATACTGCAACCATTCCATTCGGTTTTCGAATAGTATTTCTTACAAAAAATATTCCTATTCTTTTCTGGCAAACCGTGCATTCCTATTTCGAATAACGAATTTTATTACAACATGTTATACTGAAAATGCAAAGGGATTTCGCACATCCTCTAAATTTCATCCCCTAAAGGAGATCTAATCGCAAATGAATTTCACGCAGATATCTTACTTTCTAGCCATACTTAGAACCGGTACTTTTACTGGTGCCGCTGATGACTCTTTTATCTCACAATCTTCCATGTCCAAACAAATCAAAGCCTTGGAAGATGAGCTTGGTGTTAAGTTATTTAAGCGCGAACATTCCAAAGTTTATCTTTCAGAGGCAGGTTATGAATTTTTTGCTTTCGCCGAAAAAGCTGCTTCCGATCGTCTTGATTTAGAAGCCAGCATGAAGCGGTTTTCCTCTAAACACCAAGGAACTATTATTATAGGTTCCATTCCTGTAGTTACTGCTTACGGCATTTCAGGAATGTTTGCCAAATTTCAGGTAGAAATGCTCAAAAAAGGTGCCAATATTAATTTTGATCTGTACTCTGAAGAGCAAAATACTGTTTTTCACGCCTTAAAAAACAATAGGATTGATTTAGCTTTCCTAAGGCCGCCTTATTTATCCAAGGACTTATATGAAAGCATTACTGTTGCTGTGGATGATTTCGTTTTTATTTGTCACAAAGACAATCCTCTAAGCAAAGCCCTTTCCCTTGACATTAAGTGCCTGAAAAACGAACGAATTATTCTCTTAACTCCGCGTTCAACGTTATACCAAGTCTGCATTGCCGAACTTGGTCGCAACGGTCTAAAAGATAATGTTGTTGCCACCACAGGCCGCCATGCTGTAATCCTTGAAATGGTCAGTAACAAACTAGGCGTTACCTTGTTGCCAAGAAAACTTCTTAACAATGCCGCTTTCCCTAATTTACGCACAGTAGAATTAACATCACCAATTAAAACTGAATTAGTACTAACAAAACAAAAAGATAAAACATTTAATCCTACAACCATGAAATTTTGGGAATTTGTAAAAAAGAATTACGAAATAAATAAAACATAATTTAGGAGGCTATATGATGAAAAATATTAATGATTTGCGTTCAGCTCTTGATTTACTAAAAACTATACCGGGACAATACATTGAAACAGACGTAGAAGCAGATCCTCGTGCTGAAATTTCCGGTATTTACCGTTACGTTGGTGCCCGTGGCACTTGCATGCGCCCCTCCCCGTTAGGACCTGCTATGGTTTTTAATAATGTAAAAGGTCATCCTGATGCTCGCGTAGCGATTGGCGTTCTTTGTGACCGTGCTCGTGTTGCTACCTTACTTGGCTCTACTCCAGAAAAACTTGGGTTTCTTTTAAAAGACTCCGTAAGCAATGTTATTGCTCCTGTTGATGTGGAAAGTAAAACTGCCCCTTGTCACGAAGTAGTACATCTAGCAACAGATCCTGATTTTGATATCAGAAAATTAATTCCTGCCCCTACAAACACTGAAGAAGATGCCGGTCCCTACATTACTATGGGCTTATGCTATGGCACAGACCCTGACAATGGAGACAAAGATATAACAATTCATCGTCTATGTTTACAAAGTAAAGACGAAATTTCTATGTATTTCGTGCCGGGTCGTCATCTAGATAGTTTCCGCCAAAAATATGAAAAAGCAGGAAAACCAATGCCAATTTCCATTAATATTGGCGTTGATCCTGCTATTGAAATTGCAGCGTGTTTTGAACCGCCTACCACCCCACTCGGCTTTAATGAATTAGGCATTGCCGGCGGTATCCGTGGCGAAGGTGTAGCCGTTACTGATTGTTTAACTATTCCTGAAAAATGTATCGCACGTGCCGAATATGTAATTGAAGGAGAACTTCTTCCTGATGTAAGAGTACGTGAAGATCAAAATACTAACACCGGAAAAGCGATGCCTGAATTTCCTGGTTATACCGGTAACATGCAGCCTGCAATTCCTCTTATTAAAGTAAAAGCCGTAACGCACCGTCTGCATCCAATTATGCAAAGCTGTATCGGGCCTTCTGAAGAACATGTTAATATGGCTGGTATTCCTACAGAAGCTTCCATTCTTACTATGTGTGAAAAAGCCTTACCGGGTAATGTTAAAAATGTATACGCCGCTACTCCCGGTGGTGGCAAATATATGGCCGTCATTCAATTTAGCAAAACAAAACCTGTTGATGAAGGTCGCCAACGCCAAGCTGCTCTCTTAGCCTTCTCTGCTTTTTCAGAATTAAAGCATGTAATTCTTGTAGATGAAGATGTTGATTTATTTGATATGAATGATGTTGTTTGGGCAATGAATACTCGTTTTCAGGGGGATGTTGATATCATTACCATTCCAGGAGTACGTTGCCACCCTTTAGACCCTTCTAGCGATCCTACTATGAGTCCCAGTATTCGTGACCACGGCATTGCTTGCAAAACAATTTTTGACTGCACCGTTCCTTTCACATTAAAAGCTCATTTTCAACGTAGTAAATTTAAAGAAGTTGATCCAGCAAAATGGGTGCCTGAATTGTTCAAAAAATAATCAGATTTTATTGTAAAACGACACTGCCTAAAGGCAGTGTCGTTTTATTTTTTGAAAATAAATTTATTTTTATTGAATTCCAATATTCCCGCATCTCGCAACTTACAAAGCGTTGCCGACATGGCACTGCGATCTACGGCCAGGTAGTCAGCTAACTGCTGTCTGTTAAAAGGGATTGTAAATGCTGAAGTGTTTTGCCTTTGAGACTCTGCCGACAGATATGACAGCAATTTATCCTTTGTCGTACGTTGAGACAAATATTCCATTTTTCGCGTAAGCATTAAGTTTTTTTGGGCCAAAATAGTTAAAAGATTTTTGATCAATACTAAATTACTATTTCTACCTATGACCCCATCACTCATTAACCTGCGCACATCTAAAAACAGAACCTCTGTGGGCTCAATAGTAAGAACACTAACCTCGAGTAATACATTATCCAAAAAGCTGTAATTTTCAGCAAAAAGCCCTCCTGCCACTACTTCCGTTAGTATATCTCTATTCCCCCAAAAATCTTCTTTGATAACATGTACTGCTCCCGTAAGTACCATGCCCATATTTATAGTTTGCTCACCTGCGTGATAAATAAATTCTCCTCTTTGGTATACTTTTTTGCTAGCTCCTAAGTTAGTCAATAGTGTTTCTATTGCCGCACTTTCTAGACCTTTAAAGAGCTTTGTCTTTTGTAAAATTTCTAAATTTTTTTGCATATTTCCGCCTTTCGTTGTTTTTGCAACATCTTTTATATTTTGAGCATAGTACAATACAAGCAAGAAGTCAAGAATTTTACCCCCGCTTGTTGAGAGGAGAAAATATTATGAAAAGAAAAATTATCGAAATTAACCATGAAAAATGTAATGGCTGCGGTGCTTGTGCTGCTGCTTGTCATGAAGGTGCAATTGGTATGATAGAAGGTAAGGCTACCCTATTACGTGACGACTATTGTGATGGCCTAGGTGACTGTTTACCAACATGCCCTACCGGTGCGATTACCTTTGTAGAACGTGAAGCTGCTGCTTATGATAAAAAGGCTGTGCAAAACAATCAAAGACAAAAACAAGACACCCCCCTTCCCTGTGGCTGTCCAGGCACTCAATCAAAAACACTCACGCATTCTACCTCCACCCCTGCAAATACTTGCATACAAGAAAGTCAGCTGCAACAATGGCCTGTGCAAATTAAATTAGTTCCGTTGAATGCACCTTATTTTGAAAATGCTAATTTGCTTATAGCTGCAGATTGTACTGCCTATGCCTATAATAATTTCCATGAACGTTTTATGAAAAATCACATAACCTTAATTGGCTGTCCTAAACTAGACAGTGGAGATTATAGTGAAAAATTAACGGAAATAATCAAAAACAATAATATTAAAAGCGTAACTATTGTGAAAATGGAAGTTCCTTGTTGTGGTGGCATGGAACACGCAGCCAAGACAGCTTTACAAAATAGCGGAAAATTTATTCCTTGGCAAGTAATAACAATTTCCACTGAAGGCACAATCTTAGAATAAAATATTGTGCGGTAAGTTAAATTTAGCCATTCGGGCAACGTTAAACAGTAACGTTGAACCCAATTTTATAAAAGGAGAAATTATTATGAACAAAATGTTTTGTTTTCAATGCGAACAAACTGCTATGAGCACTGGGTGTACTGGTAATGCCGGCGTCTGCGGCAAGAAATTTGATACCGCAAATTTGCAAGATAAATTAACCGGCGCTCTAATTGGCCTAGCCAGGGGGGTTGATAAAGCAACTACAACCGCTGCCACCGATAAGCTTATGTTAGAAGGATTATTTACAACTATCACAAATGTTAATTTTAATAATGAAACCATCAGCGAGTTAATTGAGCAAATAGCTAAAGAAAAAGCAACGTTAGCAAATAATTGCACCGACTATGATATGAAAAATTTATGGGAAGCTCAAGAAGATATCCGCTCGTTAAAATCCCTTATTCTTTTTGGCCTCAGAGGTGTTGCTGCCTATGCCTATCATGCCATGGTTCTTGGCTACAAAAATGAGCAGGTTAATCAATTTTTCTATGAAGGATTGAGAGCAGTTGGTGATTCTAACGCTACCGTAGATAGCTTGTTACCCTTAGTTCTAAAAACCGGCGAAATAAATCTTACATGTATGACTTTATTGGATAAAGCCAATACTGATAGTTTTGGTACCCCTACCCCCACAACAGTATCTTTGACTATTGAAAAAGGTCCCTTTATCGTTATAACCGGACATGATCTTTATGACTTAAAGCTTTTATTGGAACAGACAGCAGGCAAAGGCATTAATATCTATACACATGGAGAAATGCTACCTGCACACGCTTATCCCTTATTAAAAAAATATTCCCATCTAAAAGGCAATTTTGGTACTGCATGGCAGAACCAGCAAAAAGAATTCGACAACCTTCCGGCTCCGATTCTATTCACTACCAATTGTTTGATGCCTGTACGCCCTAGTTATGCAGACCGAGTATTTACAACAGAGGTGGTTTCTTATCCCGAACTAGTCCATATTGGTGAAAGCAAAGATTTCGCCCCTGTTATTGCTAAAGCCTTAGAACTAGGTGGTTATGCAGAAGATAAAGTGTTAACCGGAATTAATGGAGGCAACAATGTAACCACTGGGTTTGGCCATGGCACAATTTTAAGCGTGGCAGATAAAGTAGTTGATGCGGTAAAAACTGGCGCTATTAAGCACTTTTTCCTAGTTGGTGGTTGTGATGGCGCTAAAACCGGGCGCAACTATTATACCGACTTTGTTAAACAAGCCCCCAAGGATTCCATAATTTTGACTCTTGCCTGCGGTAAATATCGTTTTAATGATCTTGATCTTGGGACCATTGGCGGACTTCCACGCATTATGGATATGGGCCAATGCAATGACGCCTATGGCGCAATTAAAGTAGCTATCTCTTTGTCAGAAGCTTTTAATTGCAGTGTCAACGAACTGCCCTTATCCATCGTGCTTTCTTGGTACGAGCAAAAAGCTGTTTGTATTTTGTTGACACTTTTACATCTAGGTATAAAAAACATTTACCTAGGACCAACTCTACCTGCGTTCCTTTCCCCTAACATTCTTAATTTCTTAGTAGAAAATTATAATATTTCTCCTATTTCTACCCCCGAAAAAGATTTGAAAAAAATTCTAGGATAAAAATATTGCTCAACATAACAAAAGACTCGGAATATACTTTAGTATATTCTGAGTCTTTTTAATTTTTATGTTATAAATTTTTAGTCAAAGTCTCCATAACCATAGCATTGGAAATTATTCCAATACCACCAGGCACCGGTGTAAAAGCGCTGGCTTTAGCGGCAACAGCAGCATCCACATCGCCAACAAGGCCGTTAACGGAAGCATTAATACCAACATCAACTATTACCACGCCTTCTTTCACCATAGCGGGTTTAACAAAGTTTGCTACGCCAATTGCCGCCACAATAATATCTGCCTCACGCAAAACAGCCGGCAATTCAACGGTACGAGAATGACAAATAGTAACAGTGGCATGCTGCTGCAAAAGTAAAAGAGCAACTGGTTTTCCTACCACGTTACTACGCCCTAGAACCACAACTTTTTTACCCTTTAGCGCAATATCATAATATTGTAATGCCGCCATGCAGGCCCTAGGCGTACAAGGTCCCCAAGGATTGGTACCCAAATAAAACTCTCCTGCATTTAAAGGACTAAGACAATCCATATCTTTTGACGGTGCAATTAAAGCGCATATCGCTTGAGCATCTAAATGTTTCGGCAAAGGCATCATAGGCAAGATGCCTTTTATATTTATATCCGTGTTTAACTGAGTAACAATTTTTATAACCTTGTCCTGACTTACATTGGCCGGCATTATAACTGTACGCACTTGGGCACCCAAACTCTCGGCTAATTTCCCTAGACGTTTTGTATATACGGCGGAAGCCTCATCACCTTCCACAAGTATAATAGCCAAGCCCACAATTTCCCCTCGTTTAGCCGCAAGGGAAATTTTTTGAGCAATTTTTTCTTTGACAGCATCTGCAACGGGTTTGCCCCGCATAATAATTGTTTCCATTAGAATAACCCTGAAATTACACCATTGTCATCTACGTCTATTTTCTCTGCTGCCGGACGTTTGGGAAGACCAGGCATGGTCATAATATCTCCCGTCAAAACCACGATAAAACCGGCCCCAGCAGAAATACGAGCATTAGTTACTGTAATTTTAAATCCTTGAGGCCTGCCTAAAAGCAAAGGATTATCAGATAAAGAATATTGTGTCTTAGCCATACAAACAGGAAAATTACCATAGCCTAATTTTTCAAAATCAGCAAGAGCCGTATTAGCTGCTTTTTCGTATTCTACACCATCAGCGCCATAAATTTCCTTAGCAATAGTTTCTATTTTTTCTTTCAAACTCATGTTGTCAGGATAAATAGGCGCAAAATTAGCTGTTCCACCTTCTACCAAACCGACAACTTCTCTAGCTAAGGCTTTACCGCCTTCGCCACCCTTAGCAAAAACATCTGACAACGCAACATTAACGCCATGTTTAGCACAATAAGCACGAACTGTTTCCAGCTCTTCTTGTGTATCATTAGCAAAAATATTAATAGCCACAACTACAGGAACATGATACTTCTTTAAGTTTTCAATATGTTTCTCTAAATTTACAACACCTTTTTTTACCGCGTCTACATTAGGTTGCGTTAGTTCTGTTTTGGGAACGCCACCGTGCATTTTAAGAGCACGCACCGTTGCCACTAAAACTACTGCATCCGGTTTTAAGCCTGCATGACGGCATTTAATATCAAAGAATTTCTCTGCTCCAAGATCAGCACCAAAACCGGCTTCCGTAACTGTATATTTTGCCAGTTT
>JAQVYX010000005.1 GCA_029004715.1 Acidaminococcaceae bacterium
AACAAAAACTCTGCACCGGTTATACCGGTGCAGAGCTAATATTATGCTTATTTTTGGCGCATATGTGGGAAAAGGAGTACATCGCGGATAGAATTGCTATCTGTTAAGAACATTACTAGACGGTCAATACCTATACCTAGTCCCCCTGTTGGAGGTAATCCATACTCTAAGGCAGTAACAAAATCTTCGTCCATCATATTAGCTTCTTCGTCGCCGCTCTCTCTTTCCTCTACTTGCTTTAAGAAGCGTTCCTTTTGATCAATGGGATCATTAAGCTCAGTAAATCCATTACAAAGTTCACGCCCAAAAACATACCCTTCAAAACGATCTGTAATTTCCGGGTCAGCTTCGCTGCTCTTAGCTAAAGGGGAAATCTCCTTAGGATGTCCTGTTATAAAAGTAGGTTGAATCAGTTTATCTTCTACATGCTCGTCAAAACACGCATTTATAATTTTCCCTACACCAAAGTTTTCTTTATAAGGCACATTAATGCTATCTGCCAACTTTCGCGCTTCTGCTAAATCTCTAACCCCCGCAAAATCTACTCCCGTATATTTAGCAACAGCTTCTATCATAGTTAAGCGTTCCCAAGACGGTGTTAAATCAATTTCAGTACCCTCATAAGTTATTTTCATGGTTCCCAAGACTTTTTGTGCCGTTTGGGAAACAATGGTTTCAGTAAGCGCCATTAAATCATTGAAATCAGCATAGGCTTGATAAATTTCCACCATTGTAAACTCAGGATTATGTTTAATATCTATACCCTCATTGCGAAATACACGTCCCAGCTCATAAACTCTTTCTAAACCACCTACAATCAGACGTTTTAAATAAAGTTCCGGAGCTATGCGCAAATAAAGTTCCATATCTAAGGCATTATGATAGGTGATAAATGGGCGAGCCGCAGCCCCGCCAGCTATACTATGCATAATAGGAGTTTCCACTTCAAGAAAATCCTTATTGTCTAAAATCTCGCGAACGCTTCTAATAATCTGGCTACGACGCATAAATGTCTCCCGCACACCAGGATTTACAATCAAATCAACATAACGTTGTCTATAACGCATTTCTACGTCTTTCAGCCCATGCCATTTTTCCGGCAACGGGCGCAAAGACTTAGACAAAATATCCAAAGCTGTTGTGCGAATAGAAACTTCGCCCATATGTGTGCGAAAAGCTGTTCCTGTTACCCCAACAATATCGCCGATATCCATCAATTTAATTAAAGCATAATTATCTTCACCTAAAACGTCTTTACGAACATATAATTGTATCTTTCCTGTTTTGTCCATTAAATCTAAAAACGCCGTTTTGCCATGTCCACGTATAGCCATAACACGCCCTGCTAACTTTACTTCTGTTTCGCTTTCTGCTAGGGAGTCTAATTGTTCTTCTATTTCTTTGGCATGATGGGTCCAGACAAATTTATGACCAAATGGTTTAAAACCCGCTTCAACCATTTTCTGCATCTTTTCTATGCGAACTTGTCGTTGTTCATTTAGTTCGGTTTCCGTAAGAGGTTCTTTTTCCTCTAATTGCGGATTTTGCTTCTCGTCAGACATTAATTTCACTCCTTGGATTTTCTTTTTCTAGTAGAAACAGGTTTATTGATTTCCAATATTTTATACGTAAGCTCGCCTACAGGAGTAGAAACCTGTACTTTTTTACCAACCTTTTCTCCTAAAATAGCTTTACCTACAGGAGATTCATTAGAAATCCTTGCTTCAAAAGGATCTGCTTCCGTAGTACCAACAACCGTATACTCCATTTTTTCCTTTGTTTCCATATCTTCTACTGTAACTTTGCACCCCAAAGAAACAACGTCTTTGCTGATAGACGAGCTTTTAATAACTTGTGCATTACGAATCATCTTTTCTAATTCGATTACACGTCCTTCAACAAAAGCTTGTTCATTTTTGGCATCATCATACTCAGAGTTTTCACTAATATCACCATAGGAAATTGCTATCTTCAGACGTTCTGCCACTTCATGACGTTTGACTGCGCGAAGATTTTCTAACTCATCTTCCAGTTTTTTTAAACCCTCAACGGTTAATATTGTTTCTTGCTCGCTCATTATATTTACTCCTTTTAGAAAAAAATCGTCTATATGACCTAAATTATAGTTTTTTGTTAGTCCCTTGTCAACCTTCAGGCATGCCCCATGACAAGTTTTTGTGTCCACACCTGTCTAACAACAGCAATTTCTTCTGCGGTTACAGGCCTTTCAAAATTACGAAAACCAGCTAATTCGAAATTATGTTTATCAGCTAAAGCAGAAATAGTTTTAATTTGTTCAATGGTAATATTTCTCCCTAAGGTGAAATTTTCATAGCGCCCTTCCAATGCCAATAGCATTGTCTCTGCCATACAAGCATAAGACGTTCTTGGCGGAAAGCCAAAATTAAATCCAAAATCAACGTCGCCCGGTACCTTAATGACACCACCTTCTATAACTAATACATCTTTCCTGCTAGAGCTAACAACCTTAGAAACATTTCTAGGTCGTGCTACATCGCAAACAACTGCCCCCGCTTTCAAATCTCCCGGTTCTATCAAGCAATCTACCGCGCTCGTTACCGTAATTACAACATCAGCATCCTTTAAGCTGGCCGTAATATCGGAAGAAACTGAAACTCCACAACGCACTTGCCGGTCTAATTCCTGTGCTAATTCTTCCAAGGGAGTTTTGTGCCTAGCCACCAAAGTCATATGTTTGACTTTTCTTGCCAGCATTTTAGCACAAGCAGCACCAATAGAACCCGTTGCTCCCACAATAGTAACATTAGCCTCTGCAATATCACGTCCTAGACATTTAATTGCTTCCTCTGTACCTTGCAAGGCAGTGGCAACAGTGTAGCTATTTCCGCTAGTTACAGCAATATCTAAATTTTTAGCAATGGTTATTCCTGCATCCCCTACAATTGAAGTGAATGCACCCAAACCTACTATTTTAGCACCCAGATCTTGAGCTAATTTACCTGCCTCAATTATCTTGTCCGTAACATACTCTTCCGGCAGAGTCAACATTTGCCTAGCTGTTAAGGGGCACGCTATGAACCAACCTTCTGCCGTTGCATAAGGTGATTTTACTCCTGTAATATGCGAAACTTTAATTGGCCCCACATGTTTCATAGCCCCTTCAATAAAGCTATCCGGCACATACCTTAAAATGGGAAACTTTCTAGCAAAATCATCAACTACTAAGGGATGCAAAATGAACGCAAACTTTTCCATCAAATAGACTCCTTTGTCTCTAAATAATCAATTTCAGGTTTAACATCATATTGTTGCAATATAGCTTTATATGTGTCTCCATCTAAAGCAGTTTTACTACCCTTTAATGCTACCAAAACTGCTTCCATTACATTTGTACCAAAGCTACGACCTTGAAAATTTGGCGTTACAGTAATAAGGCAAGCAATACCTGCTTTTGTCAAAAACTTTCTATCTTCAGGCGTAACGGTATTGGTTATCATTATTTTTCCAGGCAATGCGGCCGGCATAAAATGCCTAATAAAATGAAAGTCACCGGCAATAATATCATTTTGCAAAAAATACTCTGGATGGCGCACTATACTTTTAGTTTGACCATCGCCTGTAGGATAGAACCAATCAATAGGTAATTTAGTAATAATAGGCACAACTAATCTGGCTAAAAATTTTAGAGATTGTAAAGATTTAATTGGGTAGTTTATCCCTAACCCATAAATCAAATCACCAAAAGTAACTTGAGCTCCTGCTTGAACAAGAGCCTGTCCCAGCGCTAAGCGATCAACACCGCACATGTGTAAAACGCTTTTCCCGTGGAAATCAATAATCCCCTTGGCCGCTAATTGCTCTATCAAATACGGTTCCAAAGAACGTTTTAGTCCGCTACCATCTAAAACCGGAGTATGCTCAACACCAGCAATTAGTTTAGCACTATCGTTAAAAACATAGGGCTTGTCTCCGGCAAAAATATAAAGATCAGTTCCGCCCAAACCAAAAGCATCAACTTTACCATCGTATTGCACAAACAACGCTCTAGCTTTTTCTTTATCACCATCAGTACCTCTACGCTCTATATGGATTACTTGGTTGCCAATTTCCACCTCCATAGAGGCATCTCTACTGCTGGAGCCCAAACTAATACTTAGTACATATTTCACTTTAGCCCAACCCCTTTATACTTTGCATAACATCTGCAATAATTTTGGGGTCTAGGTATTTATCTTCTTCAATAGGTGACTCACCAATAGAAATTCCTACAACATGCTTATCTAGCAAAGCCTCAGCACTACGAATTCTCATATCAGATGCCGCTACTATAACAACATCGTTTTCTCTTAGCTTGGCAACTATGGACATAACATCATTAAGTAACTGTACACCAGTCCTAGACTTTACAAAGGCCCAGCGTTCTTGCTCACTAAAAATTACAGAAAAATCTATCCCTTCCTTATTAGCCAAAGTTATAATTTCTTCCGCATTGTTAATAGGAAACGCAACTAGAGCTACTTTACCACCTTTGCGAATTTCTCCAAGACTCTCTAAGCGCGATATAAAGGCCCTATCCGTTGCATAGGCTTTCGCTACTTCTGTTTGCGAAAACCCTTGAACGCGCATATCAAGCATGGAAACTATCTGTTGCACGATTTTATTTCTATTTATAAGTTTATCGCCAATACGTATAAGCTTCATACTAAACATTACCCCTCAAAAATATAGTGTGCACAATATGTGCACACTATATTTTACCACAAGCTTATTGCTTTCTCAACAGGATTTTTGTAAATTATTGAACATTTTTAATAGTTTTGCCTTAAAACAAACCGTCACAAATTTAATCAGCCAACAACTGTTGTTGATACTCTTGCAAAAGCCTAATGAAGTCTTCATAGTTTTCTATTTGATTAAATTTGACTCTAAAAGTTGCCGACTTAGGAAGGCCTTTAAGATACATATTTACATGCCTGCGCATTTCCTTCAATGCTATTACTTCACCCTTAAAAACTATGAGATCTTGTAGATGTCTTTTAATCATAGCAAAACGAGTAATAATCTCCACCGGAGCTGGCAATGTTTCCCCACGCAAGGCAGCCTTTAATCCCGCAAAAATCCAAGGATTACAATCAGCACCTCTACCTAACATGATACCATCACAACCAGTTTCTTGTAACATGCGTAACCCATCATTTACGGTCATGATATCGCCATTACCAAATACAGGTATTTTTACAGCTTGCTTCACCTGTTTTATAATATTCCAATCTGCATTTCCACTATAGAATTGTTCCCTTGTCCGTCCATGTATTGCTACTGCCGCTACTCCCGCCTTCTCAGCCAAAACTGCTATTTCAGGAGCATTTAGATGGTCACTATCCCACCCTGCACGAAATTTTGCTGTTACAGGAATATTCACGGCTTCCACCATAGCTGCCAATATTTCATATGCAAGCTGCGGTGTTTTCATAAGAGCAGAACCTTCACCATTAGAGACTATTTTATGCACAGGACAGCCCATATTAAAATCAACTATATCAGCACCTGTTTCTTCAACAATCTTAGCCGCCCGTGCCAAATCATCTGGAGAACTTCCAAAAAGTTGAATAGCTGTTGGTCGTTCACTAGCAGCTATGCGTAACATAGAAAAAGTTTTAACGTTTTTATACAATAACCCTTTAGCACTAACCATTTCCGAGACAGTAAGCCCGCATCCTTGCTCGCGACAAATAACGCGATACGGCAGATCAGTAACGCCTGCCATGGGCGCCAAGGCCAAAGGAGTATCCATTTTAAGTTTACCTATTTGCATACAATTCTTCTCCTAAAAAAGGACCCGCCGTGGCGAGTCCTTTTTTTATTTTTTATTATGCTCGTACAATATTCTAAGCCCATCTAAAGTCAAGAATGATTCTACTACATCAACATGTTCAGACTCAGCTGCCATCGTATTAGCGAACCCGCCTGTAGCAATTACAAAAGCTTGCCCACCAAGTTCTTCTTTCATACGCGTAACAATACCATCCATCTGACCAACAAAACCAAAAATGACACCGGACTGCATTGCTTTTACTGTGTTACGGCAGATAACCTTATTAGGTTTTTTTAATTCAATTCTAGGCAGCTTCGCCGCCTTTTGGAACAAAGCCTCAGTAGAAATACCAATGCCAGGTGCAATAGCACCACCTAAATATTCACCATCAGGAAGTAAAGCACAGAAAGTGGTAGCAGTACCAAAATCAATAATAATCAAATTACCCTTGTCTTTATATTTTGTATGCGCAGCTACGGCATTTACAATACGATCAGCACCTATTTCTCGGGGATTTTCATAGCGCAAAACCAATCCAGTTTTGATACCAACACCAACAACTATTGGTTCTATATCAAAATAACGCTTACACATATTGCACAGGGGAACTAACAGCGGTGGTACTACTGTGGAAATAATAATAGCATTCACCTGCATCATATCCACATGCGTATAAGCAAACATACTACTTAATAAAATACCATATTCATCCGCCGTCTTGGAACGGTCACTAGCAAAACGCCAATGTACTAAAAGTTTCTCGTCAGCATAGACACCAGCAACTACATTGGTATTGCCTACATCAATTACTAATAACATCTAATTTCCTCCCTACGGGTGGTTTATATTAGCCCTTTGCTACCTTAAATAAACCTGCTGCCATTAGAGCTTTTCGCACCTTGGCACCAACATATGCAGCAATTGCTGCCTTTATTATATCAAAAGGTAGAAAAGGTGCAATAGCTAAAAGCATAGATTTTTCCCAAGACATAGGCTTTTGCAAAAAATAAGTAAAACTTAGTTTAAACCCAATGAGTCCAATTACATAGCAAACTAGCATAGCAAAGGCTAAATAGGCAAAATTTTTAAGCAAGCCAGCCTGTAAATCATTACTTGTAAACTTGCCTACAAGCCATGACAAAACAACGAAACCAACAATAAACCCACCCGTAGGTCCCACTAGCATAACTGCACCAGCTTGGCCCTGATTAAATACCGGCAAACCTAAACATCCCAATATAATCCAAGTAATAATACTTATGGGACCCCATTTAGGTCCCAATAAAAACCCACTTAAAATAACAACCAAAGGTTGCAAAGTATGTGGTACCGGTCCTATAGGGATAACTATATATGAACTAATAATTACTAAAGCCGTAAATAATCCCGACAATAGCATCTCTCTGGTTTTCATCACTCGTATTTGCTCCTTTTGGCTTGCACTGGTCTAATAGAAACATCGCCTGCTATAACCTTTTCAATTACTCCGTTACCTCTATCTACCAAAAGCAAACCATCTTCATCAATATCAAGTGCTCTTCCCGTATAAGTCATATCAGGAGCAATAACTCTGACTTCTTTACCAATAGTTGCTGAATATTGTCGCCACATTGCAAGAATAGGCGCAAATCCATCAGATAATACTATCTCATAGAGTTCCTCTAGATTCTTCAAAACCGATGCTAACAATTCTACCCGGTTAATTTTCTCTTTACTTACATCCGCCATAGAAATAGCTGATACACGTAAATCCTCCGGTACTTTTGACTTAGGAACACAGACATTAATCCCAATGCCAATAACAATATAATTAATATGGCCAAATTCTGCACTCATTTCCGTAAGAATACCAACCAATTTTTTACCCTCCAGCAAAATATCATTAGGCCATTTAATGACTGCATTTATCCCTTTATACTCATTAACAGTACGAACAACAGCTACTGCTGCCAATAATGTGCACTTAGCTGCCTCATCCGGCATAAATGGTGGTTTTAAAATAACTGAGAACCACAAACCATCCCCAGCAGGGCTAAACCAACCTCTGGCTAATCTTCCCTTCCCACCTGATTGCTCTTCCGCAACGCAAACAACACCATTATCACAGCCTGCATTAGCTAAAGCCTTAGCCATTTCATTCGTTGATATAACTGATTGGGCATAATTTACCTGTCTGCCCAACCATTTTGTCTTTAGTTTAGACTCAATTTCTGACGGTAGCATCTTATCTGGCACATGTGTAAGCACATAGCCTTTTTTAGGCAATGCCTCTATGCTATATCCCTCTTTTTTTAAAATTTGAATATGTTTCCAAATCGCTGTCCTAGAAATTTTTAACCGCGTTGCAATTTCCTCTCCAGAAACAGGATCAGAGCCATTTTCTCGCAAGATACTCAATATTTTTGTACGCACTTTAACAACTCCTTTGACGTTATCCAAAGTATACAATCAGGTTAACCAAATGTCAATCAAAATTATAGAAAAAGACCATACCTGTACAGGTATGGTCTTTACTTTTTTATTGTGCTGTAGGCACTGGTTCCGTCACCGGTTCCAAAACATCTTTATTGGCTTGTTCCTCTACGGGAACAGGACCAATCGGTGCCGGTGTATCCGGCGGAGTAGGAGGATCTTGCTTATGTTCTTCCTTCGGTAATATCTTCCCGTATTCCATTAATTCTTTAACTTCGTGACCTTCCAAGGTCTCCCTCTCAATCAAGGCTTCAGCAATCAAATGTAACTTATCTAGATTATCAGTCAACAGCTTAACTGTACCGTCATAAGCCTCACCAATAAACTTACGAATTTCGTTATCAATTTGAGCAGCAACTTCTTCACTATAATTATTTTCTTTGCCAATATCTCGTCCCAAGAAAACTTGTTCTTGTCTATGACCAAAAGTTACTGCGCCCAAAGTTTCACTCATACCATATTCACAAATCATTTGACGTGCTAATTCTGTAGCACGTTGCAAATCGTTGCTGGCACCACTGGAAATCTCATGCAACA
The DNA here is from genome assembly GCA_029004715.1 of Acidaminococcaceae bacterium. Lineage (GTDB taxonomy): Bacteria > Bacillota > Negativicutes > Acidaminococcales > Acidaminococcaceae > JAAYAE01. The sequence goes on from JAQVYX010000005.1 coordinate 8,807, forward strand.
CTAACGACTCAGCCACACGTCCACCCAGAAGTAACTTCAACTCATCTAGCAATTCGCTCCTAGTTGCATAATAGCGATCTTCCCTGGGCAAGCTCAGAGTATAACCACCTGCTCTGCCACGGGGAATAATAGTTACCTTATGCACAGGATCAGTATGATCTAATAGCATCCCAACTAGAGTATGTCCTCCTTCGTGATAAGCGGTTAATTTCTTTTCGTTATCACTAATTACTCTACTCTTACGTTCAGGACCCATCATAACTCGCTCTGCAGCCTCTTCCATTTCATTCATAGTAATTGTCTTTTTATCACGACGAGCCGCGAGAAGAGCCCCTTCATTTACTAAGTTGCTCAAATCAGCACCGGTAAATCCAGGTGTACGACGAGCTAAAACGCCCAAATCTACATCCTTGTCTACGGGTTTCCCTTTAACGTGCACCTTTAATATTTCTTGCCGCCCTTTTATATCAGGACGATCAACCACAATTTGTCTATCAAAACGACCGGGGCGTAACAGTGCCGGATCCAAAATATCCGGACGGTTAGTGGCCGCTATCATAATAATGCCCTCATTGGCGCCAAATCCATCCATTTCCACCAACAATTGATTTAAAGTTTGCTCACGCTCATCATGTCCACCACCAAGACCTGCGCCTCTTTGGCGTCCTACTGCATCGATTTCATCTATGAATACAATACATGGTGCATTTTTCTTCGCTTGTTCAAATAAATCGCGCACACGTGAAGCACCTACGCCAACAAACATCTCAACGAAATCTGAACCACTGATGCTAAAAAACGGTACTCCCGCTTCACCAGCTACAGCTTTGGCTAACAAAGTTTTGCCTGTGCCCGGAGGTCCAAAAAGCAAGACACCTTTAGGAATACGGGCTCCAAGATCATTAAACTTTTTAGGTGATTTCAAAAATTCTACGACTTCTTCTAGTTCTTGCTTAGCTTCATCAGCTCCCGCAACATCCTTGAACGAAATCTTAACCTTCTCATCTCCATACATTTTAGCACGGCTTTTGCCAAAAGACATAACCCTGCTTCCTCCACCTTGACTTTGATTCATTAACAAGAACCATAGCCCCACAATTAACAACATTGGCAACAAAGAAGAAAGCAATGTTGTCCACCATGGTGGTTGTGGAGGTAATTCCGCTCTAATTTCTACATCGCGCGCACGCAAAGTATCAATAAGTTTAGGATCGTTAGGAGTGATAGTTGAAAAATCGGCTCCGGATTTTAATTTTCCTGTTATAACATTATCAACAATAGTAACTGATTTTACATCATCTTGTTGCACTTGTTTCATAAAATTAGTATAAGTAATATCGGTTTTGGGAACCGTAGTTGCTGAATAATAATCAATAATCCAAATCGCAACAACAATTATCAGCAAATAAAAACTAACATTTCTAAAAAATTTGCTCACTGTATAACTCCTTTTTTTTACATTTTTCTACCTTATAATATTACACCAAAGAATAAAATTGTACAAGTAAGCTTTTTATTTGCCGTAAACTTCCGGTTTTAAAATGCCAATATAAGGAAGTGTACGATACTGTTCATCATAATCAAGGCCAAAACCTACTACAAATTCATCCGGAATGATAAATCCACTATAATCTGGAAGCATTTTTACTAAACGTCGCTCTTTTTTATCTAGCATTGTGGCAATCTTGATTGAATTGACATTACGTTCAACAAAAAGTCCTTTAACCGCATTGAGCGTTAATCCTGTATCAACAACATCATCAAGCAGTAATACATCTTTACCACTAATATTTTTTGTAGTATCAAACGATATTTTCACATCACCACTGCTATTTGTCCCACTACCATATGACGACACTCTTATGAAATCTATTTTCGTAGGCAAATCAATTGCTTGAGTAAGTTCTGTCATAAAATAAACGGCACCTTTTAAGATTCCTATAATAAGCAATTCTTTGCCGTTATAATCTCTCGTAATTTCTGCGCCCATTTCCCTAATACGTTTTTTTAGTGGTTCTTCAGCAATTAGGATTTCCCTAATGTTCTTGTTCATGTTCAAACTTCTCCTTTTGCGGTTTTATATTTTTTACTTTGACGCGGAGTATTATTAATATCTATCCGCAATTTGTTTTTAGCATAGGAAGCCTTAACTCCTGGCAAATCTAAGCTCTTACCGCTTGTACGCTTAACTACAAGTGCTACCACTGCTTTTATATGCTCATAGTTAAATTCACCAGCGTTTAAATTGGCTATCATCAAGCGTACAACTCTTGTTTGTATGGCAATTGGCAGCTGCAAAAATTCTTTACCTACTGTTACCTCATATGTATTGCCTAGTTCATTTCCATAACTAGTTAGATAATTTCGTGCCTGCTCATCCAAACATTCTTCATCCATAGCCGCAAGAACAGCCACTTGTGCCAAACTTTTTTTAATTTTTGGATTCACCTGCTCTAATAACGGTACTAGAGTCTTGCGCACCCAATTTCTTTTATACTCAACATCATCATTAGTACTATCATGACAAAAAGCAATGTTTTTTTCCGCGCAATAATTCTCCATATCTTCTCTGGTAGCAGATAAAAAAGGTCTCACTAGAAATCCATTTTGGGGCAACATGCCCCTAAGTCCACGAATACCGGCTCCACGCAATAAATTAAGCAATACTGTTTCTGCCTGATCATCCCTATGATGTGCTAAAAAGATTGCTCTAGCACCTATTTCTTGTCTATAGCTTTCCAAGGCTGCATAACGCAATTTGCGTGCCGCCTCTTCCACAGACAGACCCATGTCAGCCACCAATTTTTGTACATCAATGTCAGCCTGCCTATAAATTAGGCAGCGCTCAGCACAAAAATCAGCTACTAAACGGGCATCCCTTTCGGCTTCTTGTCCGCGCAAATGATGTTGCACATGCATAACACATAAGCTGAACTTCATTTCCCTGCTTAATTGCGCCAAAGTGTCCGTCAATGTCATAGAATCAGCTCCGCCTGAACAAGCAGCTACAACTGTTACACCATGTCGTAACACTGTACACGTTCTCAACATTTTATGAAGTTTTTCCATTAGTGGACTCACGTTGTTTTCACCTCAAATAAAAAAGGCACTCCAACTGGAAGCGCCTCTTATCAGTTAATCTAATCTCCCCTACGGGCACCACGACCACCACGCTTAGATTCCGTATTTCTCTTCAAATCTAATAATCTGTCATCGCTATCTTTTAAAAATCTTGACATCTTATCTTCAAAGGTTGCAACCGGAACTACCTTAGGTGCAGACGTTACTGAACGTCTTTCCATCGGTCTTCTTGGTGGCGGCTCAGGCGCTGGCATCAATGCTTTTAATGACAAGCCTATTTTACCGCGCTCATCAATACTGACCACTTTAACAGTGACCTTTTGTTTGTCTTTTAGAAAATCATGAACATCCTTAACATACACATTGGATACTTCTGATATGTGTATAAGACCCACTTTTCCTTCAGGTAATTGCACAAATGCACCAAAATTGGTAATACCTGTAACTTCACCTTCAACTACTGTGCCTATTTCCAAAGCCATATATTGAAAATATCCCCCTTACATTAAGTTCTTTTTCGAACCTAATTATACCTTTGCAATTAACCTAGTGTCAAGCTTTTAGTGTTTTTGTGTTGTATATTTTTCTTCCTTTTTGGTTAGAGTCTCTGTTGTTTTTTTGCTATCGGCAGTGCTTTTTTCTTTGTCCTCAATAATAAACAGAGGAATTTCTCCCTTGCGCACCATATTATGTTCTTCTCTGGCTAACTTTTCAATGTACTTTAAATCTCCTAAGTTTTTTTCTTCTTGCTCTAATTGCTTTTGTTCTTTTTCTAATTGCTTAATTTTTTCTTGCGTTCTTGCTGTTTCTTTATTAACCACATAAATAGTGTACCCCTGTTGTGCCACGCGCATAAGAAAAAGTGCCAAAATCACAAACAGAACTATCTTAAAATATTTAAAGGCTTTGTTGCCTTTTTTCATTCTGTTCTTCCACCTTTCTTAGTATTGTTGGCAATATTATAACATTTTTGTTCATACTCCAACAACAAAAAACAACCCGATGTGAAAACATCGGGTTGTTTTTTTCGAAGGATTATTTTTTATTAACTGCGTCTTTAAATGCTTTACCAGCCTTAAATGCCGGTACAGTAGCCTTTGCAATTTTAATTGTTTCCCCTGTACGAGGGTTCTTGCCATTGCGTGCCTTACGAACACGATGCTCAAAAGTCCCAAAGCCAATCAATTGAACCTTTTTCTTTTTTGCAACTGTTGCTTTAACAGCATCAATAAAAGCATTTACTGCTTTTTCAGAGTCCTTTTTGGTTAAACCTGCTTTTGTAGCTACTGCTGCAATCAATTCACTTTTGTTCACAATAAAATCCTCCTTGAATTTTTATTTGCACAGGGCAAAAAACCTGTACACATTTACCCTACTTGGTTTTATTCGCTATTACTTTTGTTTTTCCTGCTATTTTTTCCATATTTAATGTTTTTTTTCATTTTTTTTTGCTTCTTCCCAAAAAACATCCATGTTCAACAGGCTAAAATCGCTCCATTCCCGTCCTGTAGCGGTTATTTTATCTTCCACATAATCAAACCGCCTACAGAACCTGTTATTTGCTAAATTAAGTGCTGTTTCTGGCTCTAAGCCTAAATGTCTGGCATAGTTTACCAAGGCTAAAAACGCATCTCCTAATTCCCATTCTATATGCTCAGCAATATTTTCTTCTACCGCTTCTTGCAATTCGTTCATTTCTTCCAATACTTTTGCCCAAACATCTTGTTTATTCTTCCAATCGAATCCAACTTTAGCAGCTTTAGATTGGATTTTATAAGCCCTCATTAACGCTGGTAACCCTTTAGTTACACCATCTAATACACGCTTTCTATCCTTTTTTTCTTCTGCTTTTATGGTCTCCCAGTTACGTAAAACTTCCTCGGCATCTGATATTTCTATGGTACCATATACATGTGGATGTCTATGAATCAACTTTGCTACAATATCATCAATAACATCTTGCATAGTAAAAACCCCTTCTTCTTCAGCCAAACGGGCATGAAAAACGACCTGCAAAAGTACATCTCCCAATTCTTCGCGCATACCCTTAATGTCCTTGTCATCAATAGCCTCTAGGAGCTCATAAACCTCTTCTAACATGCCCTTACGTATGCTGCTATGTGTTTGTACCCTATCCCATGGGCATCCTTTAGGTGAGCGTAAAGTCTTAACCACCTCATCTAAAGGCTTTATATCCATAATACCTATAGTTTTTATAGCTGGGATATATAAAGTGGTTAAATGATCTATATGTTTTTGACGATCCAATTCAAAAAGTGGAATTTTTAAAAAATCTTCGTCTTGCAAGCCTAAATTGCGCAAAAATACAACTTCAGTTTCATCCGATAGTACATTCATCAAATTAATTTTCAGCTCAGATGCCACCAATTTACTATATACTTGTGTAATAATCAGAGGATACTTACCCGCATCTGCCAACGCTCTCTTATCTTGAGCATCAATAACGCGAACGCCTTCAATAGGATCAATGCCAACTTTAGTATATATTAGATCTAAAAAACTCATAGACGGCAAAATCTGTAAAACTATACCAAGGTTAGCAGCTTTTTCACGCAAAAGCACTACCGTTCTTTCTGCTACCAAAGGGCTACCCGGCACAGCGTACACTACATTTTTATTCTGTGCTTCTTGCAATACATAATTGGAAATTTTATCATAAACTTGCTCGAAGTCATGACCTTCTTCATAGAAATGATCACAAGTAACAAAATTAATCCCTGCACTAGTAAGTACCGGCACACTTGGATGAATCTGTGTACGCAAGATAACCTCTTTTGCGTTTTTCATAACTTCCAAAGTTTCCACGGAAATATGTCCCGCATTACCAGGGCCTAACCCAACAACTATAACTGTCCCTTTTTTCATGCTTTTTCCCTCAACACTTTCATGGATTTTAATACTACTACCATTTTTTCCCCTACAAATGGTATTTTACCTAACTCGAACTCACTAAATCCGCCTAGTAAAAGTAATACTACGACATAAATAAGCATGGCAAACACTATTGCTAACAGTGCAGAAATAGCATTACCTGTAAAAAAAGTTGCAACATAATTATGTAACGCTCTAGTACTAATGCCCATGATTATTGCAGCCGCTAAGGTTTTAAGAAAGGGATGCATAGGGAACTCGAAATTGGTATATCTAACTAAAAAGAAAATATTTAGTGCGGCAGCAACTGCAAAATTTATATTTGAAGCCCAAGCCGCTCCCACAATATTATAGTCAGGAATAGCCGTTAATTCCCAAACAAAAAACACCTTAACTGCAGCACTAACAAACATATTAAGCATAGGTGTTATCGTCATCCCTACACCCTGTAATATTCCAGTGGAAACTTGATGCATTCCCAACAAAAAGATAGACGGCGATAAATTCGCAATAGAAGGTCCTGCAGCTTTAGTGCCATAAAGCAGTAGAGAAATTGGCTGTGCCAATACCCACATACCGATTGCAGCAGGTAATGTTATCATACAACACAACCTCATAGCGGTAAATCCCTTAGCACGCACCACCGACAATTTGCCTAAAGCCTGTGCTTCGGAAATTGCCGGAACTACTGAAGCCGCTAAAGAAATAGTTGGAATAGTTCCCATCATCACCAATGGCAGAGCCATACCTGCCAAATAGCCAAACGCTGTCGTTGCCTGCACTACTGTAAAACCTGCCGCTTCCAGTCTGCCAGGAACAATAAGCATATCAATACCTGTAACTACAGGTAACATTAAACTAGCACAAGAAACAGGCAAGGCTAGTAAAATTAAACTTTTCGCAATACTTTGTACCGATTCCTTTTTTGTTTTGGCCTGATATTTTATTTTTTCCTGAATTTTTTTGTGTTCTTTGCGATAAAACCAACTTAAAACTACAAGGCCTGTAATAGACCCTGGTACAGCGCCAAATGCCGCTCCTGCCGCTGCATATTCCAAACCATAAGGCAACAACCAGTAAGCAAATAACAACATAACTACTACCCTGACAAATTGCTCAATAATCTGAGATACAGCCGGTGGCGTCATCATTTGATACCCTTGGAAATAACCTCTGAAGCTTGCCAAAATAGTTGCGAAAAATACAGCCGGAGTTAATGCTAAAAGTGCATAATAAGCCCTTGCATCACGAATAATATTGACATCTATCAACCAACCGGCAATAAAATATAATGCCCAAGCAAAAATAATACCGGTCGCCACCATTAACATTAACGAAATGCGAAATACTCTTCCCGCACCAATGTAATCACTTTTAGCTATTCTTTGCGCTACTAAGATGGAAATCGCAATAGGAATTCCTGCTGCCGAAATAGAAATCATTAAAAGATATATAGGATAAGCAATCTGATAAAGCCCTATCCCTTCCCCGCCTAAAAGTCTGGATAAAAGAATACGGTTAACCGAACCAATTATTTTCACCATAAGTCCCGCTATGGTCAATATTAACGCACCGCGTAAAAACTTATCTTTGGCCAATTCGTATTCCACCTCTCAGCAAAGCCTAAACTTTTGCTCTGCGCTCTTTTGACACCAATTACAATGATTTTATTATAGCATATTAACTAACGCTTTCTCCAACCACTCTAGTGGTTGCTTTTCTATCTGATTTTTCCTTATTAACAGTTGGGCATGAAGTCCATTTTTAAACTGTGCACCAGGTGCATAATCTTTAACTAACTTCATGATTCCCTCTGGATTAGCTATGCTTTTTTCACCAAAATTAATACGTACTTCATTTTGTTTTACTGAAATGCCCATAATTTTCAATAAACGGCATAAACTCCGTAAAACAGCTACTCGCCAAAGATTAACTACTTCCACCGGTGGTTCTCCGAAACGGTCTATGATTTCGTCTAGCAAATCTTCTCTGTCTTCATAAATCAACTCACTACAACGTCGATAAATCTCCATCTTATAACGAGGATTAGCTATATAATCATCAGGTATGTAGGCATCCAAAACAATTTCGAGAACCGGATCCGGTTCTGGCAAGGCATCTTCGACACCATTTTTAAGAGAATTAATTGTTTTCTCCAGCAAACTACAATAAGCTGCAAACCCAATACCCGCAATATGTCCATGCTGTTCTGCCCCTAATAAGTTTCCGGCACCACGAATTTCCAAGTCACGCATAGCAATTTTAAACCCAGCACCCAATTCTGTAAAGTCTCTAATAGCTTGTAAGCGTTTTTGCGCAATTTCGCTAAGGACTCTTTGTCTCTTATAAACAAAATATGCATAAGCCAACCGCGAAGAGCGTCCCACCCTGCCACGCATTTGATACAACTGTGATAAACCAAAGTTTTCAGCGCCATCAATTATAATTGTATTGGCCAAAGGCACATCTAGACCATTTTCAATAATCGTAGTACATAAGAGTAAATCAAATTGTCCTTCATAAAATCCAATCATAGCATCTTCTAACATATCTTCCGGCATTTGCCCGTGAGCTATGCGAATAGAAATTCCCGGTACTAAATTATGCAAATGTTTCGCAATCGCTTCCAACCCCTGCACTCTATTATGTACGTAATAAATTCTTCCTCCGCGCCTAATTTCTCTCTCCAAGGCTTCTTTTATCATACCGTCATTATACTCAGCCACATAAGTTTCTACCGGCAAACGTTCTTCTGGTGGAGACTCAATAATACTCATATCTTTCCCTTTTACCAAAGCTAAATGTAATGTGCGAGGTATGGGAGTTGCCGACAATGTTAGTACATCGACACCAGTAGTCCATTTTTTCATTTTTTCTTTTTGTGCGACACCAAAACGTTGTTCTTCATCTATAATTAAAAGACCCAAATCTGGAAATCTAATATCAGGCTGAAGAATTCTATGAGTGCCAATAAGCACATCTATCTGCCCTTCTTCCATTTTAGCCAGCACTTGTTTTTGCTCGCTGGGCGTACGAAAACGGCTGAGCATATCCACCCTCACGCCAAATGGTTCCATGCGTTGTGTAAATGTCAACAAATGCTGTTGCGCCAATACGGTAGTTGGTGCTAAAACCGCTACCTGTTTACCATCCATAACCGCTTTGAAAGCTGCCCGTATAGCCACTTCAGTTTTGCCATAGCCCACATCACCACATAAAAGACGTTCCATTGGAACATCTCGCTCCATGTCCCTTTTGATTTCTTCCACAGCATTTATTTGGTCAGGTGTCTCCTCGAAGGGGAAGCTAGCTTCAAAATCCTTTTGCCATTGGGTATCCTTGGAAAAAGCATAACCAGGCACTATTTTTCTTTGGGCATACAAGCGCAATAGTTCTGTAGCTAATTCTGTGATAGCTTTCTTAGCTTTGTTGGTAACACGCTGCCAATCAGCACCACCAATACGAGAAAGTCTTGGCGACTGATTTTCATTGCCTATATACTTATGTAATAGGTTCACTTGTTCAATAGGAACATATAACTTATCATCCTTTGCGTACTGCAAATAGAGATAGTCACGATGTACGCCGTCTACTTCAATAGTTTTTACGCCTACATACCTACCAATACCATGAACTACATGTACTACGTAATCTCCCTCTTTTATTTCCGAAAAATACTGTATTTGCGCTCCCGCTTGTTTATGCTTAGTCAAGCGCCTTTTTTTTTGCACTCCAAATATATCGCTCTCAGTTAAGAGCAACCAGTTTTCATTCCAAAAGCGGAACCCATTGGCAAGTTCTCCTACGAATACGCAACCACTTTTCTCCGTCAACTTTTCGCCTTGCTTAACGTAATGTATATTAATGCCTTGTCTACTAAGACTTTCCGCCAAACCCGCCGCTTTTTCTGCCGTACTCATCATGATTAAAGGAACTAATCCTTCGTCCTGCCACCCTTTTAAATCTTTGGTCAACAGCTCTGTGTTCCTATTATAAGGAGCCATCGTCCGTACAGGTACAGTTACTTGCATAGCTTTAGAGAAATATGGATGAGGCAACGCACTAGAGACTAATAATTTATGTTTACTACAAAAATCAATGACCTGCTCCGGTGTAAACAAATTTATTTCATGCTCTTTATTAATGTCAGATAACTTCTTTATTTCCGAGAAAAATTCTACCGGTTCATCTAAAACAACTAAAGCTGATTTTTCTACATAAGCAAATAAATCAACTTGCCCGGCTAGTTTTTTCCACACTATAGGTACTACTTCAGCCTGTGAAAAATTCACTAAAGATCTTTGCGATAAATAATCAAAACTACGCATAGCATTTATCATATTATCAAACCATTCAACTCTAAGAGGCTCATCTGTATTTATAGCAAAAATATCTAGTATGTCTCCACGCAAACTAAACTGTCCACGTGTATCTACCTGTTCAGCGCGTTCATACCCCATATTAACTAACGCGGTAATAACCTCTTCTTGTTCTATCTCCATTCCTACTCGCAAAACTAAATTATCTTTAAAAAGACTCTCTGGCTTGGGAAGTTTCTGTACAAAAGCTTCCGCCGTAACAAAAATAATACTCTTTTCTTGTGTCCTAATGAGTTCCAAGGCGCTAATACGTTCGGCCAACAGTTCCTTACTTTGGGCATCAAATTTGGCAGCAAGCAAATCAGCAGGATACAGTTCTCTCATTGCTAAGTCAGGATAAAAATAATTAAGTTCCCTACGATAAGAACGAATATCATCGCGTCTGGGCAACAAAAATATTAATGGTCCTTGTAAACCAATATTATCTTTTAAAGCGCACAAAAGACCCGTCTTAACGGGTCCCCCCAAGCCGGTTATATTTATACTTTTCTTCCCAGCTTGCCAAATGGCAGCTATGTCAGAAATTATAGTTATTTTTTTTAGTAAAGCCAAAAGCTCATTTCGCATTTGCAAATCAACTCATTAAAAAAGGGCTTTAGCTACTGCCAAAACCCTTTAGTATTTCAAAACAACAGTCATAATAAAAATCTCATTTATAATTTAATATGTATATCCTTGCTATCAAAGCTATGTATAGCGTCTACAAAACGAACCGTCCCTGTTGCATAACGCATGGAAACAGTATGTGTGCGTACACCATTGCCAAAATATCTCAATCCATGTAGCAAATCACATTCAGTAATGGCTGTGGAAGTGAACATGCAATCGTCTCCCTTAACCAAATCTTCAATGGTCAGAACTCTATTAATATCACCAATGCCCATTTTCAAACAGCGAGCAACTTCTGTATCATTTTCAGGGCACAGTCTAGCTTGCATATCGCCACCCAAACATTTAAGTCCAGCTGCAGCCAACACACCTTCCGGTGCGCCACCTTTACCGATATACATATGTACGCCACTGCCTTCAATACCGGCATTTATAATAGGATCTACATCACCATCGGTAATAAGTTTAATGCGAGCACCTGCAGCTCTTACGCCATCAATAAGCTTCTTATGACGTGGCCTATCCAAAGCAACAACAGTTAAATCGCTTATTTTACGATCTAGCGCCTTAGCAACACGAGCCAAATTATCTTCTACAGAATCGTCAATATTAATACAGCCTTTGGCACGAGGACCTACGGCAATTTTATCCATGTACATATCCGGAGCGTGAAGCAAACAACCCTTAGGAGCAATAGCAATTACTGCAATGGCTCCAGGCTGCCCTTTTGCCACTAAATTAGTTCCTTCAACCGGATCAACAGCAATATCTACTTCTAATCCGCCAGCTCCTACTTTTTCACCAATATAAAGCATTGGAGCTTCATCTAGTTCACCTTCGCCAATAACAACAGTACCGCTAATATTTACAGTATCAAACATTTTACGCATAGCATCTACCGCTAGTTGGTCAGCGCCGTTTTTATCTCCACGCCCTACGCTATGCCCACAAGCTATAGCTGCTGCCTCGGTAACGCGAACAAACTCCATACATAACTCTCTATTCATTCTACAACACTCCTTCTTTCCCAATTATTACACTTTCTAAAATAATGTGCAAGAAAAACCACTAAAAAAAACTTATGACTATCATTCTAACAAACATGTAGATAGGTACTAAAAATACAATAAGCCACAAAAAAAAGCCAAAGACTACAAGCGCAGCTGCTCGCCCAAAATTAATCAAATACACAGCTTCAACAGCTCTAATCATAAGGTAGACACACCAAAAACAACCAAAAAGCATTGTCAAAGGAAGCGTTAGCAACCATATACCGCCTAAACTTACGCCTAAAAGTGCAACCGGAGTCAAAACCAAAAACGGTAGTGCAGTAAAACCCAATATGCAAAGCAGCCCTCGCACGTTACCTGCACCACCACCACAAGCGTCAATAAGTCCATGTAAAAAACAACCAAAAATAGCCATTCCTACAATTTTGGTCAAGATAATTCCTACTAGTATAGCAAAGCGTATTCCCAAAGTTTGTTGTGAAAAAGCAATATTAGTACAAACTCCAATAAAAGCACCCAAGCTAATTGTAAAATAAAATAAACTGCGCCATATAGTAGGATTAAGAGCCAGTTCAGCCATTCCTGTTTTTGTTGCAAAGAGAACATCAAAGGATTTTCTCCTCATTAACATCACCCCTCTGCTCGGGGTTTCATCATTACAGATACCCCACTTTGTGCTTCTATGGCCTCCATTATTTTACCGGCAACTTGATCTGCTATTTTGCTGCTAAACCAATTTTTCCAGTTTTTTACACTACCATATTCCACTGTTTCAGGAGTGCCTTTAATTCCGGCCAAAACCCCTGTAGCATCCAACGCATCATAATAGTTCCCTAGGTCGTCTACAAGTCCCAAGGCTTTTGCTTGCTTGCCCGTATAAACACGTCCATCAGCCAATGCCCGCACTTTATCTAGGGGAATGTTACGTCCCGTACTTACTACTGTTAAAAATTCATCATACATTTCATTAACCATAGTTTGCAAAATTTCTTTTTCCTCGGGCGTCATAGGGCGTGCAGTTGACATAATATCTTTGTGTATGCCACTTTTAATCATGACATCTTTTACACCTAGTTTTTTATAAAGCTCTTCTAAATTCTTCGTCCCCATATATACACCAATGCTGCCAGTTAAAGTAGAAGCATTAGCATAAATTTTATCACAACCGGCAGCAATATAATAAGCCGCAGAAGCTCCGGTATCACCCATAGCAGCAACTATCGGTTTATGGGACGTTTCTTTAAACCTTTGTATTTCTCTTGTAATCTCTTCTGCTGCAGTCACACTGCCACCAGGAGAATTAATCCGCAAAAGTACTGCCTTAACGCTTTTATCTTTAGCCGCTTGCCGCAATTCTTGCATAATTCTACCACTGGTTGCACCTCTAGCTTCAGCAAAAATAGCTGTACCATCAGCCCCAGATTCAATGGTGCCTTGAATATCAATAACTGCTACTCTATCTCCTTTGGGCGCGGGTATTTTATCTGCATTATAGGCATTTTTGCCCCCCAAAAGAGAAATTACAAAAGACAGCACTGCTATTAGTAAAATAGCGCTAATAAAAATTCTTTTAAGCATAGACTCTCCTTTTAAACAAGTACATTACTTCTTTTTCATAGATGCTGCAATAAAAGCCTTAAACAACGGATGGGGATTGGTTGGTCTGGACTTTAATTCAGGATGGAACTGTACACCCAAGAACCACGGATGCTCTTTTTTAGGCAATTCCACAATTTCCACCAAACGACCATTTGGCAACGTACCACCCAATAACAAACCGTGCTTTACTAATTCATCGCGCAATTCATTATTTACTTCGTAACGATGACGATGACGTTCATAAATAATTGGTTCACCATAAGCTTCTTCAGTCAGCGTATTAGGATATACTTTGCAAGGATAAACACCTAATCTCATAGTCCCACCCTTGATTTCTACGCTTAACTGTTCCGGCATCAGATAAATAACAGGATAAGGAGTTTTTTCATTAAACTCAGTGCTATTAGCACCTGCCATACCACAAACATCTCTAGCAAATTCAATTACCGCACACTGCATGCCTAAACAAATACCAAAGAAAGGTATTTTTTGTTCACGAGCATATTTAATAGCCTTAATCTTGCCCTCAATGCCACGATCGCCAAAACCACCAGGCACCAAAATGCCATCTACCCCAGCCATAACGTCATGCATATCCGTCTCTTCAGGTTCGATACTCTCGGCATTTACATATCTTATATCTACATCCACATCGTTAAAATAGCTGGCATGTTTCAAAGCTTCTACAATACTTATATAGGCATCTTGTAATTCAACATATTTGCCTACAACGGCAATGGTAGCTTTATTATTATGTACTTTCATGATATTAGCAACCATCTTATGCCATTGTTCCATATCTTTTGGACCATCTTCCATGTCCAATTTTTTCAAAACAATGCGATCCAGCCCCTGATCTTCCAAAAGCATTGGAACCTGATAAATACTAGGTGCCGTAATCGATTGAAAAACTGCTTCCAAATCTACATCACAGAACATTGCCATTTTCTCGCGCATTTCCTTAGAAATTTCCTTTTCGCTGCGGCAAACTAGGATATCTGGTGTGATGCCAATGCTACGCAGTTCTTTAACGCTGTGCTGAGTAGGTTTGGTCTTCAACTCACCAGCAGCGGCAATATAAGGAACCAAGGTCACATGAATATACAAAACATCATTTCTGCCAATATCTTTTTTTACCTGGCGAATTGCTTCCAAAAATGGTTCACTTTCAATATCTCCTACTGTGCCACCAATTTCAGTTATAACAAAATCAGCATTATCCTCGCGGCCTACACGATAAACTCGTTCTTTAATCTCATTAGTAATATGAGGAATAACTTGAACTGTTCTACCCAAATAATCACCACGGCGCTCTTTATCTATAACAGATTGATAAATACGACCAGCTGTTACATTAGAACTCTTTGATAAATTAATATCAATAAAGCGCTCGTAGTGGCCTAAATCCAAATCCGTTTCAGCACCATCATCAGTAACAAAAACTTCACCATGCTGATAAGGACTCATGGTGCCAGGGTCAATATTTATGTAAGGGTCAAATTTTTGGATTGTCACCTTATAGCCCCTGCTTTTAAGTAAGCGCCCCAAAGAAGCCGCTGTAATGCCTTTTCCTAAAGACGAAACTACGCCCCCCGTTACAAAAATATACTTTGTCATTTTCTTCCTCCTGTTTTTCTGGCACTTGCCAAGTTTTTTTACATATGTTCAGGAGCACTAACTCCCAAAATTGATAGGCTGTGCTTTAAAGTATGGCCTACTGCTTGAATTAAAAGAAGCCTAGCTTGCTGCAAATCTTTATTCACGCCCAAGACACGACATTGATTATAAAAAGAATGAAACATCCCCGCTAAATCATAAGCATAATGTGCTATACGGTGTGGTGCTCGCTCACAAGCTGCGGTAGCAATAAGCTCTTCGTACTCTCCTAGTTTCTTAATTAATTCAATTTCAACTTCCTCTGTCAAAACGTTAAGCGGTGCCTTTACATCAATTTTTATGCCTTCTTCAGAAATTTGTCGCATAATACTGCAAATACGTGCATTAGCATATTGTACATAGTAAACAGGATTATCACTAGAATGTTCCGTTGCCAAAGTCAAATCAAAATCCAGTTGACTGTCAATAGAACGCATAATAAAAAAATAGCGTGCCGCATCTGTACCAACCTCTTCAATCAACTCGTTTAAGGTAACGCTCTGACCTGTACGCTTGGACATTTTGACTAATTCACCATTACGGTACAAACTAACCATTTGTAAAACCAACACTTCAAGTTGCTCAGGCTTATAACCCAAGGCAGCTACAGCAGCCTTCATCCTAGCGATATAACCGTGATGATCGGCTCCCCAAAGATTTATTACTCTATCAAAACCACGTTGGAACTTATTCCTGTGGTAAGCAATATCTGCAGCCAAATACGTAGGCACACCGTTATCACGAATAACTACCCTGTCCTTATCATCTCCATAAGCTGAAGATCTAAGCCACAAAGCGCCATCCTTTTCGTACATATCACCTGTATTCAATAAATAATCGCAAGCTTCCTTAATGCGATTATTATCATGCAATGTTTTTTCACTAAACCAAACATCAAATTCACAATTAAAAGCCTTTAAATCTTCTTTCAACGCCGCTAACTTTTCTTCTTTAGCAATATCCTTGAAAATACCAAGGCGCTCTTCCTCGCTCATATCAACAAATTTTGCCCCGTACTTAGCTTTAATCCGCTTCGCAGTTTCCACAATATCTTCACCGTGATAACCGTTTTCAGGGAATTCACAGTCCACGCCAAAAAGGGTTAAATAGCGAGCATTAACTGATAAAGCCAAATTATCTATTTGATTACCTGCATCATTAATATAATATTCCCGTTCCACATTATAACCGGCAGCAAGCATAAGATTAGCTAAAGCGCTGCCTACCGCAGCACCGCGGCCATGCCCAACATGCAAAGGTCCGGTGGGATTTGCGCTAACATATTCCAGTTGTATTTTTTCCGGATTAGACTGGGTTAGCGTTCCATAACTATCGCCAGCTTTAACAATTTTTTCTAAGAGATCATACACCCAATCCTGTTTTAAATAAAAATTTATAAAACCGGGCCCTGCAATTTCAGTCCGTTCCACATAGGGAGCAGCTAAATTATCCACTATAGCTTGTGCTACTATTCTAGGATTACAATGAAAGCTTTTTGCCGACTGCATAGCAAAATTGGTAGCAAAATCGCCAAATTCTTTTTGAGGGGGCACTGTTAAAACCACCTTAGGCAATACACCTTCTTTCACTGTACCTGTAGCTATAGCTTTTTGTGTGGCCTCTAATATGGAATTTGCTAAGGCATCCTTAATGTTCACTACTTACATCCTCCTCAATCTTTATATCTAAAATAACACTTCCATTGTCCACCTGGGCAATTTCCATATCATATTCAACATGCAAGCGCCAAATTCCGTTTGCCTTTTTTGCAATTACTTCCTTAGTTGTAACTTTAATGGGAACAACCAAATAAGGCGTAGTATAAATACTTTCATATGAACAGCCTTGTCTATATTCCTGCCTATTATCATATGTACCTGTACGCAAAACCAACAAACTTTTTTCATCCCATTTTATTGTCGTTTTCGTGCCTTCCATACCGGTTAAAGCCGTTTCATCATAAAGCACGTAATTTTCCCCACTGCGCTCTGCCATTTGGCCATAAACAACAACGGTAAGCTTATCACTCTTATTCATGTCACCACTAGAACTTTTGATTGTTATTTTTACAGGTTTCATCAATTTCTCCACAAAAGTAA
The DNA here is from genome assembly GCA_029004715.1 of Acidaminococcaceae bacterium. Taxonomy (GTDB): domain Bacteria; phylum Bacillota; class Negativicutes; order Acidaminococcales; family Acidaminococcaceae; genus JAAYAE01. Next base: position 26,132 of record JAQVYX010000005.1, read on the forward strand.
AGGGTTGCCCCCTTTATCACCATTGATATCATGTTGAAAATAAAAGGAACAAGCCCTCCATACTAATATTTTATTTGCTTTTCCTGGAAAATCAGGTAAAAGATACTCTATAATCCAAAACTTACATAAGTAATTATAATATACTGAGTATTTTTTCACAAGTAAAAAAGCAGGTTATTTTCCATATTTATTACTTGCGCATGTTTAGCGGATAATTGTATAATTAAAAAGTATTGATTTTTATAAGGAGAGTGTATGCATGCATATAGAAACAGGCTCAATTATAGCCTTAGCACTGTATTTTTCTATTTTGGCAGGAATCGGGCTTGTTAATTATAAGAGCAAAGAAGACTTAGAGGGTTATGTTTTGGGTGGTCGCAAACTAGGGCCTTGGGTCACTTCCATGAGTGCCGAAGCTTCCGATATGAGTGGCTGGATGCTTATGGGACTACCTGGCTACGCATATTTATCAGGTGTCAGCGCCTTTTGGATTGCCCTAGGGTTAGCTATGGGCACCTGGATTAATTGGGTATTTATTGCCAAACGCTTACGCATTTTCACCCACGTTGCTAATAATTCTATTACTTTACCAGAATATTTTGAAAATCGATTCATGGACCAAAGCAAAAGAATACGCATGGTTTGTTCCATCTTCATCTTTATTTTTTTCTTGATTTACACTTCTGCTAGTTTCGTAGCAGGAGGAAAACTATTTAATACAGCTTTCGGACTAGACTATCAGTGGTCATTACTCTTAACAGCCGGCATCGTTGTGTTTTATACTTTTGTCGGTGGTTTTTCCGCTGTATGTTGGTCTGATTTTTTTCAAGGAATTTTAATGTTTTTTTCAGTTCTAATCGTACCTAGTACAGCCATCTATTATATCGGTGGTGTCGGTCCAACAATAGACCGTCTAATCGTTATTAATCCTAATTACTTCAACATGTTTACTGATGCTGCTGGTAACAGTTTAAGCATTATCGGTATAATTTCACTTTTAGCTTGGGGTTTAGGTTATTTTGGACAGCCTCACATCTTAGTACGCTTTATGGCAATACGCTCGCCCAAAGATATTAAGCGGGCTACAAGAATTGCTATGACCTGGGTTGTTATCTCCTTAGCTGCTGCCGTTATGGTAGGATTGGTCGGCCGCGTATACTTAGGCAATGTCTTAATCGGTGCCAAAGCTGAAACCGTATTTATGCAAATGAGTGGTAATTTCTATAATCCGTTCTTAGCCGGCATTATAACCTCAGGTATCCTAGGTGCCATTATGAGCACGGCTTCCAGTCAACTTTTAGTAGCATCTTCTTCCATAACTACAGATTTTTACAAAACTCTTTTGCGCAAAAATGCCTCTATCAAAGAATTAGTAGTTGTCAGTCGCCTAATGGTAGTATTTGTTTCCCTGCTATCCGTATTGCTGGCTATAAATCCTAATAGCATGATTTTGGACATTGTATCCTATGCTTGGGCTGGCTTTGGTGCCGCCTTCGGTCCTTTAGTTATTCTTTCTCTTTTCTGGAAACGCATGACCTTAAATGGCGCGCTTGCAGGTGTTATAGTCGGTGGTATAACTGTTTTATTGTGGAAAAACTATATGTCCTTTACCGGCTTATACGAAATCGTCCCTGGCTTTTTTCTTTCTGCAATTGCTATTTATGTCTTTAGCATCATTGGCAAAAAGCCCAGTCGAGAAGTCACTGCAAAGTTTGATGAGGCTAAATTCCTTTATACCAAACAAGAATAATATTAGTTTTATCTAGAATACTAAAAGGTAAGTATCTTTTGAAAGATACTTACCTTTTTCCCTTTTTTTATTTAACTTTTTTAATAAAACTCTCATTTCTTGCCAAAGGTTCTTCCAAATCCATTTGTCCAAGAACAACTATTTTTTGTCCGGCAGCCAAAATCCGGACTTTTTTGATTTCAGGATATTGAGTCAAAGTATTTACTACTGCATTTACCATCATCAAAGAGGCATATTCGCCCTCTGTTTTTTTAGTGAATTCTTTGCTGAAATTAACAGTGGCAATACCATCTTGAACACTTACGCCTAGCACCTTAGTACCCTTAGGGAAAACATTTTGCATCTTTCTATCTGCCGGCAAGGTTTCTACTAAAGCTTTTACCGTTGCCAAGGCAAAATCATTATTTGTGACTTTAATGATTTTACTTTCCGCCAAAAGGTAGGGCGAGCCATCAGTAGGTACTCTATACAAAACCACCTTTTTGTCTACCATCTTCTGAGTCTTTTTATTCTTGTCAGTTGCAGTAGAACCAGGCTTAGTTATGTTTGGAGCGCTGTTTTGTGCACAACCAGACACCAAAGCCAAACAACAAAATATCACCAAGGCAGTCGTCAACTTTTTAATAGAGTTCATTAGCTGACACCCCCATTCTTCTTATAAAAATCTTCAATACCATCAGCGATTGCCTGAGCCATTTTATTTTGGAACCAATTACTACGTAAAAGTTTTTCTTCCCTAGCATTAGTAAGAAACAGTAATTCCACCAAAGCTCCCGGCATACTACAACGTTTATTCACATAGAAGTTGGCTTCGCGCACCCCTAAGTCATTAAGGCTAGCCGTTTTTAATAAGCTTTCCTGAATGTTTTCAGCAACGCTTTCATCATATGATGTTTTGGGATTGTAGTAAGTAGAAAAGCCGCCAATATCTGTATTAACGCTAGCATTACAATGGACGCTTATAAACAAATCTGCTTTGTTTTTTTCCGCTACATCAACCCTTGCTTGTAATTCTTGCACATCAGTAGCCTCCGGCCCCCATACATCCCTGTCTGTAGTACGAGTCATGGAGACAATAGCTCCTTTTTTTTCCAAAATAGCTCGAAGTTTTAGAGAAACAGGTAAGGTAATCTCCTTTTCCGTTACTCCTGTTATTAGCCCATGTGTGCCTGGGTCAGTACCACCGTGTCCGGGATCCAAAGTAATATGCTTACCCTTAATTCCTCCTGTTACTGAATAAGTTGGTACCACGCAAATATGTGTGCCCGCTCTTTTGTTTGGAGTGTCTGCAGAAACTCCACCATTAAATATATCAAGTACGACTCGGTCAGGACGTTTAGCCCCTGGATTTTTCTTTAAAACAAACAATTTATATTCACTACTTTTTAAAGTCTGCTTCAAAGGTAATATTAAAACAGTTTTATCTCCTTGCGCTAATAAACTAATACTTTTCACTTTGGAACTATTTACAGCATATCGTCTCTGAATATCTGGTTTTAATTTACCATTAACAGTAACTTTAAGCATCGAACTTGTAAGTTCTGCTTTTGCTCTCGTTAACTGAGTAATATCGAAAACTAAGCGCAAAGTGTTTTCTTTATTAACGCCCCAGTTAAAAGCTGTTATTTGAGTGTTGGCTGCACTCACAGACCCAAAACCTACAATAGCCAATATAAATGCGCATAAAATCATTATTCTCTTTAGCAAACTCATCCCACCTCTTTTCCTTTGCCATTTTAACACCTGCAACGTCCGTTGTAAACAATTACCCTTCTTTTACCCCGGATAAAATGCTGTGCAGCGCTAAAGGCAGACATGCTACTATGTCGCCTGCTTTCATGCCGATAGTGCCTTTTTGTGCTGCTATGTCACCCGCTAAGCCGTGAACATATACCCCACAAAGAGCAGCATTCTCTACAGAAAGCCCCTGGCCTAACAGTGCTGCAATAGTACCTGTAAGAACATCCCCTACGCCTCCTGTGGCCATTCCTTCATTACCCGTGCTATTAATAAAAACATATCCATCCGGCAGAGCTATAATAGTAGGAGCACATTTTAATACTACTACTGCATGCCATTTTTTCGCATAACTTTCTGCAACTTTTAAAGGAGATGTTAATATCTCCTCTTGGGTAAGGCCTGTTAGTCTAGACATTTCGCCTGGATGAGGAGTTATAATTTTAAGTGGCATTTTTCCCAAAAGTGTCACATTTGCTGCTAAAGCGTTTAAAGCATCCGCATCCAAAACTGCTGGTATCCGTATTTTTTCCACAATGGCACGGACAAAATTTTGTGTCTCTTCGCCTTGGCCCAGACCAGGTCCTATGGCAACCACATCTATATTCTCTAGAGCGGTCTCTACTTGTGTAACTGCTTTTAGATTTAATGCTCCGTTTGTTTCCTCACTAATACCTTTTACCATTACTTCTGTTAATTTCGTTGCCAAAATACCCTGTACGCTTTGAGGTGTCAGCAAATTTACTAACCCGCCACCGCCTCGCACAGCTGCTTCACCACACAAGGCTGCGGCTCCTGTAAAGCCTCTACTTCCAGCTATTATACTAATACGTCCATTCATCCCTTTATGCGAATTTTTAGGTCTAAACGGCAATAAGGACAGTATCATATCTTCATCTAACAAATAATGCTTGCTAGCTGCGGTCTCCAAAATGCTTTCCGGTAACCCAATATTTGCTACGAGCACATTGCCGCTATAAGAAGCCCCTGGGTATAAATACAAACCTGGCTTTGGTGCCACCATTGTAACGGTTATTTGTGCGTGCACTGCACAAGAAACCACACTCCCTGTATCTGCTTCTACCCCACTAGGAATATCTATAGCCACAACAGGCACCGGCAATTGTTCTATAAGTTCTACAACTTGAAGATAATTACCTTTTAATTCTCCTTTAAAACCCGTACCAAGCATTCCATCTATAAAAAGATCCGCACCAACACACAGGGAAAAAATTCTGCTTTGATTTTCTTTAGAACGATTCCAAGAAAAAATCTGGGTATTGCAATTTTTTAATATTTTTAATTCTTGAGCAGCACTACCGCTAATTTCTTTAGTACTGGTTAATGTAACTACATAAACAAACGCACCCTTATTTTCTAATAAACGAGCAGCGACTAGTCCATCACCACCATTATTACCCTTACCTACGAAAATAACTATGTGTTTTCCTGCAGCACCATCTAAAGCAACATCCGCTGCCTCAGCTACCGCCCGTCCAGCATTTTCCATAAGTACCATTTCCGGTAGCCCGACAACAGTTATAGCCTTCTTATCCACTTTATGCATCTCTTCATTTAAAAGTAGTTTCACAGTTATCCCTCCACAACAACTTGTGCCATAGCCAATTCTTTCACGTGACTTAATGACAAATGAATGTTTGTACAACCGCGTTCCTTAGCTAGCGTAGCAAATATGCCGCTTAACTTCACTTCTGGCTTGCCCATACTATCCTTAACTACCTCTACATCTTGTAAACTGCCACCACGAAATCCTGTGCCCAAAGCCTTAGCTACTGCCTCCTTCGCAGCATAACGAGCAGCATAACTCTGGTTTTTTTGTTTTCCCCTAGCTATGCAGTACTTAATTTCTTCTGCAGTAAAAACTTTTTCGGCAAACTTAGGATTGGCAAGAGCTTTTTCGATACGGCTAATCTCAATTAAATCACAACCTATACCTATAATCACAGTCTCTCCTCCTACCAATATTTTTTTCTACCTGTTACCTATTATTTTACTATACAATTGTACAATATAATTGTGAAATATTTGTTACCCTTTCATTCTGTCCCGGGCAAACCCTATACTATAAAAAAACAAGAAGGCCAATATATTAGCCATAACAACACTTGCACCTGTAGGTGTTGCCCACAAATAGGAAACACAAAGCCCTAATAAAAAACAACCTACTGACAATAAAGCGGAACTTAAAACCACATTGCGAAAAGTTTTAAAGATTTGCATTGATGACAACGGTGGGAAAACAATTAAACTGGAAATCAAAAGTGCCCCCATCATCCGCATACCCAATACAATGGTTACTGCCGACAAAAATGCTATAAGAGCATTATAGCGCTCAGCATTAATACCTGTCGCTCTTGCAAAATTTTCATCAAAGGTTACGGCAAAAATTCTATTGTAAAAAATTGCAAACAGGCAAAGTACCATAATAGACAAGCAAATACTAAGAACCACATCGCTATTATCCATAGCCAAAATACTACCAAACATATAACTACTCATATCAACATTCATGCCCTTGGTAATAGAAATTGCAAAAACACCTAATGCTAGCGCCCCGCTAGAAATCATAGCAATAGCCGCATCACCACGAATTTTGCCATTTTCACTAAGGCGCAAAAGCAAAAATGCCGCCACTACCACTACAGGAATGGCTACATATAAAGGTGCAATATTTAAAACCATAGCAAAAGCCAAAGCACTAAAACCCACGTGAGACAGCCCATCTCCAATCATGGAATAACGTTTCAAAACCAAGCTTACTCCCAACAGGGCTGAACACAAAGAAACTAGAACCCCAACAATTAACGCTCGCAAAATAAAATCATAGGAAAACATTTCAACGAAGATTGCAAGCATCTTGTCCACCTCCGGAGAAAAATTTGCCAAGAGCAGTATTCATATATCCTGAAACTGAGCCAAAATATAACTGTTTATTGTGTAAATGTAAAATGTGATCAGCTTGACTAACAGCTTCTTTAATATCATGTGTCACCATAATAATACTCACGCCTTGGGCCCGGTTAATTTCTTTAAGTAAATGGTAAAATTGCATAGTCACCACTGGATCAAGCCCCGTTACCGGCTCATCTAATACTAAAAGCTTATGACTTGCGCACAAAGCCCTAGCTAAAAGCACTCTTTGCTGTTGGCCACCGGAAAGATCCCGGTAACAACAATTGCGTAAGTTGCTAATATGCAATGTTTGCATTTGCTCGTTAGCACGGGTTATTTCATTTTTACCAAAAAAAGGCTTATAACCCAACGCATTAAGACACCCTGATAACACAACTTCCCATACACTTGCAGGAAAATCTTTTTGTACATTCGTTTGTTGCGGTAGATAACCAATTTCATTTAAGCGCAACCCATCGCCTAATGTCAGGAAGCCTTTATTAGCGGCTTTTAATTGCAGTATCCCCTTAATTAAGGTGCTTTTGCCAGAACCATTCTCACCTACGATGCAAAGATAGTCACCTTTATCAACAGCAAAATTCAATCCGGTAATGACATTTCTGCCTTCATAGGAAAAAGTAACATCTTGACAACTAATTAAACTCATACTATTGTAGAGCCTCCTTTAAGGCTTTGGCATTTTCTTGCATTAAACTTACATAAGTGACGCCCTTTTTAAATTCATCCCTTGGTACATTATGGCAAGTATTAAATTGCAGCACTTTCGCACCAGTAGCAGAGGCAATAGCCTTCGCTATCTTTTCATTAGATAATTCAATATGAAAAACAACAGGTATTTTTTCTTGCCTTACCTTGTCAATAAGAAAAGCTACCGTTGATGCACTTGGCTCAGTATCACGTGCACACCCGGGAAAAGCCGCAAAATAATCTAGACCATAAGCATCCATAAAATAGCGCAAAGGAAAACGATCACCAAAAACTACAACCTTACGTTTGCTATGGGCTACAATATCTTTAAATTCTTTATCTAGAGTGTTAAGCTTAGCTGTGTAAGCCAGATAATTCTTTTCATAGATAGCTTTATTACCACTATCAACTGTAGAAAAAACATCTTTAAGCTTTGCACTTATCTTAATAGCGTTGGCCGGACTTGTCCACACATGTTCATCATATTCCTTCTCATCTGATGCCCCTATAGTTTTCTTTTCCTCCGTCATGCCAGGTTTTATAACCTCTTCCACCGGCTTTATCGTATCCAAAAGCCTAATTACTTTTAAATGTTTGCTATCCACCGAAGCTAAAATTTTCTTCACCCATTCATCGGATTCGCCACCTACATAAACAAATACTTGGCTTTCTTTAATCTTCTTAATATCCTGTGGTGTGGGCTCATAAGCATGAATTTCTGCTCCAGGAGGGACAAGCATTGTAGCTTGCACTTTATCTCCTCCAACCTGCCTAGCAAAATCATAGGTAGCAAAAACCGTTGTAACTACTTGTAACTTGTCCTTATCTGTAGCTACTTTATTACCACAACCTGCCAAAAATCCTACACTCATAAATATAGCTACTAACACTAAAAATAAACGCTTCACTTTATCTTCCTCCTATTTTTTATTATTACACTCATTACATAAACCATATAAAACTGTCTTTAAAGAATTCACGGCAAACCCGTGTTTTTTTGCCAAATGTTCTTGCATATGGGCAAATTCTACACAGTCAAAATGTATAAGTTTACCGCATTTTTCACATTTTAAATGAAAGTGTTCTGAACATTTTCCTTCTGCTTGTGTAAGCTGAAAACAAGCCGCCGTATTTCTATCTACTGTATATTTTTTCACAGTCCCTTGTTCCACCATCTTATCCAAATGCCGATAGATAGTGGCTGTACCAATAGTTTCTCCCCGTTTACAAAAATACTCTGTTATATCTTTAGCCGTAACATGATTTCCTGCCATAAGTTTTAAATAGCTTAATATTTTTTCCGCTTGTTTAGTTCTATAAGAAGTTCTTTCCATTACTGCATCTTCCTTTTTCCAATTTGATAACCGTTATCATTTTACTTGTATACGCTGATTATGTCAACCATTACAAAGAAAGGTAATGCCCTTGGTGAATTCCAATGGCACTACCTTTTCTTACTTAAACATTAATTTTCTTTACTATTTTGCAGTGATTTTTTTCTTAAAATACTTACAAGTATTTCCAACCCTATTTTGAATTCTTTAAGTGTAGGTGCTGCAACTGCTATGCGTACAGCAGCGATTGGCTTTGTATTTCCTACGGCAAAACGCTCGGCAGCATAAACCTGTACTCCTTGGGCGTAAGCTGTTTCCTCAAATGCGCTTCCCGTCCACCCTTGCGGCAATACTAACCACCGGAAAAGACTAGTATCTAATCCATAAACATCATAACCAGCTAATATCTTATTGAGAATAAGATTCCGCTCAAGGGCAATATTTCGTTGCTCTTCAATTAAATACTCTGCTTTTCCTGATGCTAAAGTTCGCCCTGCAAGCTCTATCATTAGAGGTGATAAAGTCAAATTAATATTATAAAGAGCATCAAGCATCGTTTTATAGTAACGTCTGGGCGGAACTATATAGGCAAGTCTAAGACCGGGCGCAATGGTTTTAGAAAGACTAGCGATAAAAATTGTATTCTCTGGTGCATAGGAAGCTACTGCCGCTCTTGTTTTATCATTAAAAAGGCAAAAAATTCCATCTTCAATAATAAGTAGTTCATTTTCTATAGCAATTTTTGCTAACATTTGCTTACAAGCGTCCGACATCATGTGTACTGTAGGATTTTGAAATTCAGGAATAACATATAAACCTTTAATATGATCATTTTTGCAGGCTCTAATAAGAGCCGTTTCAGAAATTTCTCCGTTCTTTTGAGCAAGAGGTACTAATTTAATACCTAACATGTTAGCAGCACTTTTTATTCCTGGATATGTAAGAGGATCTACACCTATGCTATCACCGGCACTAAATAGACCGGCTAAAATAGCCGCAATGGCATTTTGCCCGCCTGCAGTGGGTAGCACCTTATCCTCAGTAGTCATATATCCCATTTTGTCTATAAATTTAACTGCTGCCGTTTTTTGCCAAACAGCTCCTTGCTCTGCTCCGTAATGTAATAATTGTCCGAAATTAGACTCCGCAAGCATTTTTTGCAGTACCTCCGATAATTCTTTAAAGGAAGTTACAGCTGGAGCCATAGATCCCATTTCAATTAAATTTTTAGCATCAAATTTCGGCAGCATCTTAAAACACTCTAAAGCATTATAAGCAACAAAGGTCCCTCTCCCAATTGTTCCATTTAAAAGTCCTTTTTGCGTACATAATTTAAAAGCGCGGGTAATAGTACTAACATTAATATCCAAAAAATCTGCCAGCTCTCTTTGCGGTGGAAGTTTTGTTCCTGGCAATAGGATTCCATCTTTTATGTCCTTTTCCAAGTGCGCAGCTAAATAAAGATACAGTGGCTGCGTGCCGTTTTCCAAAATAGGTTTCCAACTCATGGGATAATTTTCAAAAGAATTGATAGGCATGTCTTTTCTCCCTGCTAAATAGCATACATCAACATATTTATTAAAATAGCACCAATAACTACAAATGTAATAGACATATTAATCCAACTCAAAGCTACTGCCATTAACGCCCCAACCAACCCAATAGCCATAAAATCCTTGTCCACGTACAATACACCGGGGAAAACCAATGCTGTCATAGCGCTATAAGGTATTAAGCGCAAAAACTTCTCCACCCTAGGTCTATTAGTTTTTTGTCCTAAAAATAATACAGGCAGTACCCTACCCAAATAAGTAACTAACGCCATTGCTAAAATCAAAACAAATATTTTCATTCCGGAGCCTCCTCTTGGTCTTCTTTTACAAAGAATACCCCTAAAAACGCTCCAACTAAGGTTGCGCAAATTATGGCCCAACTAGAAGGCATGAAATAGTTGAAGTTGACATTTAACAACGCTGTCAAGATAACTAGAAATCCAAGCTGCGTATTTTTTTTAACATTTGGGATTACTAATCCGATAAACATTGCAAACAACGCTATACCCAAACTGCGTGAGACTAAAGTAGGCAAAAATTGAGAAGCTGCACATCCTGCAATCGTTCCAATTACCCAAGTACTATACGTTACAGAAATCAACCCCGCAAAATAATAAGGAGTACTGTTTTTTTCTGCCGTCGTCGTAAAAATAGCAAAGGATTCATCGGTGACGCCAAAACATAATATTGCCTTTTTCCACATAGGTATGGTCAGAATTCTGTTCATAATACAGGTCCCCATAATTACATGACGAAAATTTAAAATGAAAGTAGCTAGCACTATAGGTAAAAAGCCTGCGCCTGCTACCAACATCCCCACCGCCATAATCTGGCTGGCACCGGCAAAAACCAAGATTGACATTAAAATAGTCTCTACTGTTGTAAGACCACTATGCTCACTCAAAACAGCAAAAGCTACCGCGACTGGCAAAATACCTAAAATTACAGGCAACGCGGTCTTTACCCCTAATAAATATTGCTCTTTGTTTGTCATCTGCGCCACCCCTAATTTGTTTGCAATTATTATAACCCTAGCGCACTAATGCACACAATAGCTTAATTGTGTGCCAGACAATTAAACTATTGTCTATATACATCAATGCTTTCTAAGCAAAAAAAATGAGTGAAAAGGCTAAGCCTTTTCACTCATTGCAAAACTAAAAATATACAAGTATTACCACATCTGTAGAAAAAATACTACACATGCACTTTGCCAAGCTCTTTTATAAAACCTTCACATCAATAGCGCTATTTTCGTAAACAACTTCAATCTTGTCCCCGCTCTTGATTTCTCCGGCCACAATTTTCTTGCTGACAATAGTTTCCACAGTATGTACTATTAATCTCTTTAGAGGACGGGCACCAAAATCAGGATCAAAACCGGCCTTGGCCAAATATTCCAAAGCTGGTTCAGTATAGGTAAGAGTAAGTTCCATTTGGTTATGCAATCTTTCTCCCAACTCATTTAAAATAAGTTTTACTATGCCCTTAATCTGAACTTGTTCCAAAGCATGGAATACTACAATATCATCTACACGGTTCAAAAATTCCGGACGGAAGAACTTCATAAGCATACTTTGAATTTCCTCGCGAGAAATATCTCCGTGCTTACGCATAATTTCAGCAGAGCCCAAATTACTGGTCATAATAATTAAGGTATTCTTAAAATCCACTATGCGCCCTTGCCCATCAGTCAAACGGCCATCATCTAGTACTTGTAGCAAGACATTAAAGATATCCGCATGCGCTTTTTCAATTTCATCTAGCAAAATTACAGAATATGGTTTACGACGGACAGCTTCAGTTAATTGTCCACCTTCTTCATAGCCAACATAGCCCGGAGGAGCGCCAATTAGGCGAGAAACAGTATGTTTTTCCATATACTCACTCATATCTATGCGAATAATATTACGTTCATCATCAAACAAAACTTCAGCCAAAGCTTTAGCTAATTCAGTTTTACCTACTCCTGTAGGCCCCAAGAAAATAAAGGAACCAATAGGTCTGGCAGGATCTTTGATGCCGGCACGGGCACGAACAACAGCTTCACTTACAGCTGTAATAGCCTCATTTTGGCCAATCACTCGTTTATGTAAAATTTCCTCCAAATGAATAAGTTTATCTCGTTCGCCTTCCACTAAACGTTGAACCGGTATTCCTGTCCAAGTGCTAACGACCTTAGAAATATCGTCCTCATCCACTTCTTCTTTTAACAGACTATTGCCCTCTTTGCTCTTGCTTTCCATTTCAGACAATTGTTTTTCCAAAGCAGGTAAACGACCATACTTCAACTCAGCCATTTTATTTAAATCATAATCACGTTCAGCTTTTTCCATATCTTGCTTGACATTATCTATTTCTTTCTTTACTTCGCGGACCTTAGCAATTGCGCCTTTTTCAGCATCCCACTGCTTCGTAAGTACTTCATTAGCTGTTTTTAACTCAGTTAACTCTTCTTGAATTTTTGCAGCACGCGATTTAGATTGAGCGTCAGTTTCCTTGCTCAAAGCTTGAGCTTCTATTTCTAACTGCAAAATTCTGCGTTTGCTTTCATCGAGTTCTGTAGGCAATGAATCAATCTCTGTACGTAGCTTAGCAGCGGCTTCATCCATCAAATCTATGGCCTTATCAGGCAAGAAACGGTCATTAATATAGCGATTGGACAATACGGCAGCAGCGACTAAGGCTGCATCTTTGATACGTACGCCATGATGAACTTCATAGCGCTCACGCAAACCACGTAGGATAGAAATAGTATCCTCTACACTTGGCTGCTTAACCATAACAGGCTGAAATCTACGCTCCAAGGCGCTATCTTTTTCAATATACTTACGATACTCATTTAAAGTAGTAGCACCAATACAGCGAAGTTCTCCGCGCGCCAGCATGGGTTTTAAAATATTGCCGGCATCCATAGATCCTTCAGCCGCACCAGCACCTACTACAGTGTGAAGTTCATCAATAAACATAATAATTTGTCCGGCAGAACCTGAAACTATTTTTAGTACCTTTTTTAACCGCTCTTCAAACTCACCGCGGAACTTAGCTCCTGCCACTAAAGATGCTAAATCTAAAGCATACAAGGTTTTATTCTTCAGCATTTCAGGAACATCTCCGGCCACAATACGACGTGCCAGACCTTCTACAATAGCAGTTTTACCAACACCGGGTTCACCTATTAACACTGGATTATTCTTTTTACGCCTGGACAAAATCTCAATAGTACGACGGATTTCTTCATCACGCCCAATAACTGGGTCAAGATCACCTTTTTTAGCCTTCTGAGTCAAATCTTGTCCATATTTTTCTAAAGTTTTTTTACTTTCATCCTCTGCTTGTCCACCTGCATATTGCAAATATAAGGAATCTACTACTTTTTTAGTCAAACCAAACTTCTTACATAAAGAAACGACTTCACTATCGCCATCTTCAACAATGGCTCCCAGCAAGTGACCAATATTAATCTCCCCTTGCCCTGCCGCCTGTTCTGCCTTGCCCAAAACTCTAGCTAACCCCATACTCATAGTTAAACCGTCTTGCCCTTTAACGGATGGGATTTTTCTTAATAATTCTTTAGCTTCAGCAGTAAATGCTTTTTCATCAACGTTTATATTGTGCAACAAAAACTTGAAAAATCCATCTGACTGACCACACAAAGCAACTATAAAATGCTTTGTAGACAGCTCTTGATGATAATTCATAACGGCCTGCTGTTGTGCTGCCTCAAATAAAGTTTTTACTTCGTCATCATAATGTTCTACGTTCATAACAAACACCTCCATAGTATTTAATATATTTTTAATTCAATTTTATTCTTTGCGCAGGAAAACTTGCTTTAGTGGCGAATTCAATAAGTACTTAACATTTCTTTTTAATAAATGAGGAGGCCTTTATGAATTCATCCATGTTTATATACCACCTATTCGATGTCGCCGATGAAATTAACCTAGATTTAGTTGAAGCTCTTTGGGCCAGCCGCAATAAAATTGCCTCGCGTCTGCGCCTAGAAAAAGTATCTACTGATTCTATTACTTTCAAAGATCCACCGGTTCTTGTAGAACTTGGCTCTCATGAAATTACTTTCGCCAGTGCCACTTATCTGGCAGAGGTTAAAGCCAGGATTTTCGATTTGGGTGTTATTAGTTTAATTATCAACATCGACATACCAGATGACATTACCTATAACGAATATCTGGACCTTACTATAGCCGTAGATACAATGCCTGATGATGACCTTAGAGAGTATGTAGACGCTGTTTTAGAAACCCTTGAACCTGCCTGTTCCAAAATGCGGCAATCAGACTTTGGTGAAGATTTTGTGGTCTACTATTTTCGAGATAAACTACCCGATTGGGACTTTGCCCCTATCTTAATGAAGGATAGGACCAAACTAAGTCCTGAAACTCGTCAAGATACTCTAGCCAACAGGTTTTCTTATGGCAGCGATATCGCCTACCTTACTTGGGATTCTACACTTATTTACGACAAAACTAACAGTATGGATTTACCGGATTTGCTGGAATTCGCTAATGCGCAATTTCTCGAGCTTCGCTATTATGACGATGCTCTTAATAAAGCTATTGATCAAACCTATGATGAAATTGACGCCGCAAATAAAGCTAGTCGCAGCGACCGTTTGACCACCTATCGTCAAATTCGCAATAACCTGATGGAGCTTATGGCTGATATGAGCAGTTTAACAAGTAATATTGACAACGCGCTTCAGGTTACCGAGGATATCTTTAATGCCCGTGTATACTCTAGATATATGCACTTGCTGCGCACCTCTGTTTGGCGGGAAAACATCAACAATAAAATCAATGTTATCCAACGTAGCTATAACCTTCTAAATGAAGAAGTCCTTATGCATCGCTTTGTAACTATTGGTTACTTATGTGCCGGACTTTTAGGTCTCATAGCCTTGCTTTGTCTTTACATTGCGGTTGCTCTCTAACCCATTATAACAGGAAGTTGTTCATAGCTTCCTGTTTTTTATTTTAGCCCTTAAAAGTCAAAAAGTCAAATGCTTATTTTGGTTTTTTGACCTTTAAGTATTAGTGCTGGTTTCAAGTTTTTTCTAAGCCATTTCCCTCATAAAAATACCGCATACTAATTAAAGTATGCGGTATTTTTATGAGGTTAGATTAAAACCCAGCTCTTTGAGCATTTTTTTATCATCTTGAATGTTTGAACCTGAAGTTAACTGCTCTAATAATTGTCAGAAAGTTTGCAGTTTTATTTAAACCATTGACTTTTTATTTCAAAAGTGTAAAATAAGTATTCATCACACTTGTGTTCAATAATAACTCATCTATATTAACTAAAATAATATTAAGCTGATAATTTGATAGGAGGAAAAAATGAATTCTCATAGTTTATTAACCGGTTTTGCGCTTTTACTTTTCATACAATTTATTGGTACCGGTATTATAGGTTTTTTTAATATACCACTTCCGCCTGCGCTTTTAGGTATGGTTTTACTCACTGTAGCCTTGCTTACTAATGTTATCAAAATAAACTGGGTGGAAGATACCTGTACCATCCTCATTGAAAAAATGGGCATGCTTTTTGTCCCTGCCGGTATAAGCATTCTTTTATATAAGGAAACTATTTTAAAAGAATGGTTTGCAATTTTTGCCACCATTTTTTTCAGTTCTGTCGTAGTCATTGTTGCTACCGGTTTATTCGTCGACATTTTACTACGCAGAGGAGGGGAAAAAAATGCCTGATATCCTTCTGAACTCTCCACTATTAGGTTTAACCATAACCATTGTTGCCTACCGCATAGGCGAATATATTTCTGAGCGGTTCAACTTAACCTTATTACCCCCATTACTAACTAGTTGCATCCTTATTATCTTAACTCTTTCCTATACAGGTCTTTTTACTTATGAGCAATATCAAATCGGTGGAACTATTATTAATTTTCTATTGGGTCCTGCTACTGTTGCCTTAGCTCTACCATTAGTGCATAACTGGTCCATTCTAAAAAAACACTACGCAATATTATTAGGTGGCGTATTTGTTGGCACCTGTAGCGGCATTATTTCTGTCATCCTTTTCGCCAAACTTTTTGGTGCCTCACACCAAATTGCCTTATCCTTAGTTCCCAAATCTGTAACAACAGCTATTGCCATGGGTATTTCAGCAAACATTGGTGGTATTCCTGCCTTAACTGCAGCTTGCGTAATTTGCACGGGCATCTTCGGAGCTATGTTCGGTCACAAAATACTCGCCTTTATAGGTGTTAAAAATGATATTGCCATAGGCCTCGCTCTCGGCGCATCTAGCCATGGATTAGGAACGAGTAGCTGTATTCCCTATGGTACTTTGCAAGTGGCCATTGGCAGTTTAGCCATTGCACTTGTAGGTATCGCAACCGCAATCATGGCTCCTCTCTTAATTACAATATTAAATTGAATCTATAAAAAAACAAAGGTAAACATATTAAGTGTTTACCTTTGTTTTTTTATTCAGTAGCTTTCCTATTATTTACAATTTTCTCAATAAAATCTCGGACTTTCACCGCCGCAGTATTATTAGCGCCATTAAAAACTAAGGTGTTTTCATCTTTCCTCGCTGCAATAATATCAGTAATCGTTTTTTCACTATCTTTACTTTGGAAGTGTAAAAATCCGTTACAAGACCAACCAGCTTCCTGAAAAATAACCCTTTTAACATGGTCTAATTCTATAATTCGTTCTTTACCTCTGCCAAAAATCAGTGTAGATAAAACGCCTTTTTTAGAGATAAGCACTCGCTCCCTATTAACCCACATCTGACCATTAATACCCTTAATAAATAACTCTGCCATTATACCGACTCCCGTCGCCGCAATATATTAATCCCATATTAGTTTATCACAACGAAAGCACTTTGGAAAATCAAAAAAACATTAAGTATCAGTCAAGAAAAAGTTTGCAAATCTTTCTTCGCAGGAAAAATCTTGCATTTTTAATTACTGGAAAGAACTTTTTGAAAAATTTTGGGTAAACTTATCCGGCTAAAATGTTACCCTGAAAAATCATATATATACTATCTCACTAAATTCTCTATATCCAAATGCTCTTAGCGTGAATTTTATATTCACTTCCTTATTTTATTCCTTTTGCCCACTAAAATTTTACTCTAACCAGCACAAGCACTCTTCCCGTGCTTGCGCTGGTTGATATATAATATTTTTAATGTAAAACGGTGGAAACCAAAAACATATAAGCCGGTATAACGACAATTCCCGCTAAAACTGTTACCAAGCTAAGCTTAGCAGCATACCCTGCGTCCGCGCCATAAGATTTGGCTACAATAGCCATTTGTGTCATAGCTGGCATTGCCGCTTGCATAGTAAAAACTTGTGCAGACAAAGGAGATATAGGAATAAAAGGCACTAAGCACAATACACAAAATGGACAAACCAAAAAGCGCCCCAAAAGACTCCACATCATATCTCTATCAAATTGAATCGACGACAATGGTATCCTGCTCATTTCTATGCCAATAAATATTAGTGATAGTGGTGTGGTTAAATTCCCTACATAACGAAATGTTGCGTGTAAAAAATTAGGAATAGAAACCTCATATAAAACTGCCAAAACACCTATAATAAAACCTATAAGCGGCGGTGAGCATACTTTCTTAATAGCCGTCATAGTAAATATGCTACTATGTTTTTCTTGCCCTACCTCGCTGTCTTGCACGATATTATGAACACCCAATGTCCAAAACATTGTAGTATTAACCATATAATATAACATAACTGCTGGAATGCTTTTTTCGCCAAATAAGGCTAAATTAACTGGCAAGCCAATAAACATGGTATTAGCAATAAAAAAATTGGTACAGAAAACGCCTCTACGTCCCTCTTTAACTTTTATAACTTTGGCCACAAGTTTTCCTATAATGTAAGCCAACAAAACAGATAAAATTGGCAACATAAGATCAGGAGCCATAGTCAAAAGTTTTTCACGGGTGAAATTTTTTGTAATGTTAGTAATCATATATAAAGGCAGTGCCACAGATGTTACCAAGCGGGCTAAAACCTTACTGCTGTTATCATCAAACCAACCTTTTTTAGCCAAAATATAGCCTATACCAATAATAAAAATCACACTAAATAATCCTGCCAGTGCATGCACGACAATCTCCATTTTTATTCTCCCGTCTACAAATATCGCCTAAACGCCGCGCGTTTTACGTAATCTACTATATATAAAATTAATCATAACATAATATCCGCAGATTTATAATTAATTTATTATAGCTTTTCTGAGTACCCACTATTTTTTATAAAATAGCACAAACAGCAAGATATAGGCTTATATGGCTAAGAGCCCTACATTATCAATGTAGGAAATTCTTCATTTTTCAAAAGAAATAAAGCTATAGTAATAGATAATAAATCAGCTGCTCCTCCAGGACTAATACGATGTTCAACGCAATCATGGTCGAATTTCTGAATTTCTTCTCTACCAACACTAGTAAAAATGCTGCCTTTCGATAAAATGTCTTGCGCTCGTAATTGCACCTTTTGTAGCGTTTCATAATCAGTACGCCAAATAACATTAGAATCTTCAACGCATGTCATTAAGGAAATTAAACC